>DASSVX010000230.1:0-17127 GCA_035705655.1 Casimicrobiaceae bacterium | reverse complement strand
GTCAATCGCGTGAAGAGCACGATCGTCGAAGGCGCGATCCTCACCGTGCTGATCGTGTTCTTCTTCCTCGCGAGCTGGCGCAGCACGATCATCACCGGCCTGACGCTGCCGATCGCCGTCGTGGCGACGTTCATCGCGCTGCGCGCATTCGGCTTCACGCTCAACTTCCTGACGCTGATGGCGCTGTCGCTCACCATCGGTCTCCTGATCGACGATGCGATCGTCGTGCGCGAGAACATCGTGCGCCACCTCGGGATGGGCAAGGATCACGCGACGGCGGCGCGCGAGGGCACCGACGAGATCGGTCTTGCCGTGATGGCGACGACGTTCGCGATCGTCGCCGTGTTCGTGCCGATCGCGTTCATGAACGGGCTCGTCGGGCGCTTCTTCTTCCAGTTCGGCGTCAGCGTCGCCGTGGCGGTGCTCGTGTCGCTGTTCGTGAGCTTTACCCTCGACCCGATGCTGTCGTCGGTATGGGCCGATCCGGCGGCGACGCGCTTTGCGCATGCGCGCTGGCTCGGCCGCGTGATGGAAAGCGTCGAGCGCGGCGTCGACGCGCTGCACCGCGTCTATGCGGTGGTTCTCGCATGGGCGCTGTCGCACCGCAAGTCGGTGCTCGCGATTGCGCTTGGCACGTTCGCCGCGAGCTTCCTGATCGTGCCGCTCGTGGGCACCGAATTCATGCCGGAGGTCGACGAGGGCTTCATCTCGCTTCGGCTCAACACGCCGGTCGGCTCGAGCCTCGAGTACACGAACGGCAAGGTGCTCGAGGTCGAGGACACGCTGCGGCAGTTTCGCGAAGTCGCGCTGATGATGACCACCGTGGGCACCGAGGATGGCCGCAACTATGCAAGGGTCAACCTGCGGCTCGCCGAGGCCAGCGATCGCCGGCGCTCGCAGAAGGAGCTCGAGCGCACGATCCGCGCGGCGCTGCGCCCGATCCCGGGTATCGAGCTCGCGTTCGGCTTCGACCGGCCGATCTGGTTCAACCTCATGGGGCCCGATCCCGACACGCTGTCGAAGCTCGCCGAAGACTTCGCCGCGCGCGTTTCGAAGGTGCGTGGCATCGTCGATCTCGAATCGTCGGACAAGGCGGCGAATCCGGCGCTGTCGATCCGCCTCAACAACGCGGCGGCATCCGATCTCGGCATCACCGTCCAGCAGGTGGGCAACACGATCCGGCCGCTGATCGCCGGCGACACGATCAGCTACTGGCTCGGTCCCGACGGGCAGAACTACGAGGTCAACGTGCAGTTGTCGAAGGATCGGCGCCAGCTCGCGTCCGACCTCGCGAACCTGCATCTGACGACGAACCGGCGCGGCCCCGACGGGCAGATGCGGATGGTGCCGCTGCGCCAGGTCGCCGATCTCGTCGAGACGACGAGCCCGCAGATCATCAAGCGGCAGGACCTGTCGCGGCGCATCGGCATCTACGCGAACGTCGAGGGCCGCCCGGCCGGCGACGTCGGCACCGACGTGCAGCGGATCGCGAACGAGATGTCGCTGCCGCCCGGCTATCGGTTGCAGGCGGCGGGACAGCAGCAGGACATGCAGGAGTCGTTCGCGTCCGCGGTGGCGGCGCTCGGCCTCGCGATCGTGTTCATCTACCTGATCCTCGCGTCGCAGTTCGCGAGCTTCACGCAGCCGATCGCGATCATGGCGTCGCTGCCGTTCTCGCTGATCGGCGTTTTCGCCGCACTGCTGCTGACGGGCACGACGCTCAACATCTTCTCCGTCATCGGCCTCGTCATGCTGATGGGGCTCGTCACGAAGAATGCGATCCTGCTCGTCGACTTCGCCAATCGCGCGCGGCGAGCCGGTGCGAGCCTCACCGACGCGCTCCTTACCGCCGGGCAGGTGCGTTTGCGCCCGATCGTCATGACCACCGCCGCGATGATCGGCGGCATGCTGCCGCTGGCACTCGGCCTCGGCGACGGCGGCGAGCAGCAGGCGCCGATGGGACGCGCGATCATCGGCGGCGTGATCACGTCGACGCTGCTGACGCTGATCGTCGTCCCGGTGATCTACGCGTATCTCGACGGCTGGACACAGCGGCGGATCGCGCGGCGCGCGCGTCGTGCGGCGGCACATGCGGCGCCCGTGGCGGCCGGCGACGATTGATCGCGGGCCGACCAAAGCAGCGTCAGCGGCGATTTTCCACGCGCGTGACTCCTGGTAGCCGACACGCGAGCGTCACCGCTGACCCTTGCGCGGGGCCGGTTATGATCGCCGGATGGAGCCTGCCCGATGACGAGGTCGCGACTGGCGCTGGCGGGCGTGTTCGCGCTCGTCGCCTGCCACGACGCGGCGCCGGGCGGCTATCCCGGCTACGTCGAAGGCGAATTCGTGCGCGTGGCGGCGCCCCTGTCGGGGACGCTCGTGACGCTGGCGGTCGAGCGCGGCACCGACGTGGCGAAGGATGCGCCGCTGTTCACGCTCGAAAGCGAGCAGGAGCGCGCCGCGCGCGCCGAGGCCGAGGCGCGGGTGCGCCAGGCACAGGCCACGCTCGCCAATCTCGGGAAGGCGCGGCGGCCGCCGGAAATCGCCGCGGCGCGAGCGCAGCTCGCGCAGGCGCAGGCGTCGCTCGTGCAAAGCGAGGCGGACCTCGCGCGAACGCAGAAGCTCGTCGCCGACAAGTTCCTGCCGCCGCAGCAGCGCGACCAGGCGCTCGCGGCGCGCAATCGCGACCGGGCGCGCGTCGCCGAGCTCACCGAGCAGTTGCGCGTGGCGAATCTGCCGGCGCGCAGCGACGAGATCGCGGCAGCCGCGGCCGAGGTGAAAGCCGCCACCGATGCGCTCGCGCAGGCGCAGTGGCGCGTCGATCAGAAGCTGCAGACGGCGCCGGCCGCGGGGCTCGTGTCCGACACGCTGTATCGCCCCGGCGAATGGGTCCCTGCCGGTGCGCCCGTCGTGTCGCTGTTGCCTCCGGGCAACGTCAAGATTCGCTTCTACGTTCCCGAAACATTGGTCGGCACGCTGCGCCTTGGCGGAAGCGTCAGCGCGCACTGCGACGGCTGCGGCGCCGACATTGCGGCGAAGATCCGGTTCATCGCGCCGCAGGCCGAATTCACGCCGCCGGTGATCTACAGCCGCCAGAATCGCGCCAATCTCGTGTTCCTGGTCGAAGCCTGGCCCGATACGCCGAACGCGGCACTGCATCCGGGACTGCCGGTCGACGTGACGCTCGCGACCGCTGCCCGGTGAGCGAAGCGGGGCCCGGGCCGCAGGCGCCGGAGGACGGTGCAAGCACGGCAGGGGCTGTGCCGCTCACGGCCGAAAAAAGCCATCGCGAACTTGCGATCGACGTCCGCGGGCTCACGAAGCGCTATGGCGGCCGCGCGGTCGTCGACGATCTCGCGATCCGCGTCGGGCGCGGTCTCATCTTCGGCTTCCTCGGACCCAACGGCAGCGGCAAGACGACGACGATCCGCATGCTGTGCGGCTTGCTGACACCCGACGCGGGCGAGGGCACCTGTCTTGGGCACGACCTGCGCCGCGAAGCGGCGGCGATCAAGCGCGAGGTCGGCTACATGACGCAGCGCTTCAGTCTCTACGAGGACCTGTCGATCGAGGAGAACCTCGACTTCGTCGCGCGCATGTACGCGGTCGCCGACCGGCGGCGCGCGATCGACGACACGCTCGCACGACTCGGCCTGTCCGAGCGGCGGCGGCAACTCGCCGGCACGCTGTCGGGGGGATGGAAGCAGCGGCTGGCACTCGCCGCCTGCCTGTTGCACGGCCCGCAGCTCTTGCTGCTCGACGAGCCGACCGCGGGCGTCGACCCGAAGGCCCGCCGCGATTTCTGGGAAGAGATTCACGCACTCGCCGCCGACGGCATCACGGTGCTCGTCAGCACGCACTACATGGACGAGGCGGAGCGCTGCCACCGGCTTGCGTACATCAATCTCGGCAAGCTGCTCGTCGAAGGCACGCCGGACGAAGTCATCGCGCGTTCGCAACTGCACACCTGGCTCGTGGCGCTCGCCGCGGGTGGCGACGAGCGCGCGCTGGCGCGGCTCGCGCGGGAGCTGCGCGACACGCGCGGCGTCGACAGCGTCATTCCGTTCGGCCTCGCGCTGCGCGTGTCGGGACGCGACGCGGCCGCGCTCGCGGCCGCGCTTGCGCCGGTGCAGGCGCGTCCCGAGTTCGCCGTCGGAACCACGACGACGTCGCTCGAGGACGTCTTCGTCAACCTGATGCAGCAGGCCGCGCCGAATGCCTGATCCGCGGCGCGCCGCGCGGCCGCGCCTGTCGTTCGCGCGCGCCTACGCAATCGCGCTGAAGGAATTCGTGCAGATGCGCCGCGACCGGCTGACGTTCGCGATGATCGTCGGCATTCCGATCGCGCAGGTGCTGCTGTTCGGCTTCGTCATCAACACCGATCCGAAGGCGCTGCCGACAGCGGTCGTCGACTACGACCGGACCGACCTCACGCGCAGCATCGCCAGCACGCTCTCCAACACCGGCTACTTTTCCATCGTGGCGGCACCGCGCGACGCGGATGCGGCCGACGCCATGCTGGCGCGCGGCGAGATCCAGTTCGCGATCGTGTTTCCTTCCGGGTTCTCGCGCCGGCTGCTGCGCGGCGAGCGTCCTTCATTGCTGCTCGCTGCCGACGCGACCGATCCTGCGGCCACCGGCAATGCGCTGGCGGCACTGACGCAGGCGGGGACGAATGCCCTCGTCCACGACCTGACCGGACCGCTCGCACGTCTTGCGGCGCAGGAGCCGCCGTTCGCGCTCGACGTGCAGCGCCGCTACAACCCCGAAGGCGTGACGCAGTACAACATCGTCCCCGGGCTGCTCGCGGTGATCCTGCAGATGACGATGGTGATGATGACCGCATTCGCGATCACCCGCGAGCGCGAGCGCGGCACCTACGAGGGTCTGCTCGCGACGCCCGTGCTGCCGCTCGAGGTGATGGCCGGCAAGATCGCGCCGTACATCGTCGTCGGGCTCATCCAGTCGGCGATCATCCTGCTCGTGGCGCGCTACCTTTTCGACGTGCCGATGATCGGCAGCCTGTGGCTGCTCGGCGCCACGATGATGCTCTACATCGCGTCGCTGCTCGGTCTCGGCTATGCGATCTCGACGATGGCCGCGAACCAGTTGCAGGCGATGCAGATGACGTTCTTCTTCTTTTTGCCGACGATGCTGCTGTCGGGATTCATGTTCCCGTTCCGCGGCATGCCGCAGTGGGCGCAGTGGCTCGGCGAGCTCTTCCCGGCGACCCACTTCCTGCGCATCGTGCGCGGCATCCTGCTCAAGGGCAACGTCGGCGCCGACGTCCTGTCGCATGTCTGGCCCATTGCGCTTTTCATGGCCGCCGTGACGGCGATCGCGATGTGGCGCTACCGGCAGACGCTCGATTGACGGCTTGCCGCCTTGCTATAATGCCCCGCGCCTCACGTCCACGACGTCGTCTCGGCCACCGCATGTTTCAGCGCCGATGACTCCTCCCGTTCCGCACAACCCGCGACCACGCGATGACCCGATTCGATTACGAGCAGGCGCGGCTCAACATGATCGAGCAGCAGATACGGACCTGGGAGGTGCTCGACGTGCGCGTGCTCGACCTCCTGTCCGCGGTGCGGCGCGAGGAGTTCGTGCCGCCCGCCTACCGCACGCTTGCGTTCGCCGACCTCGAACTGCCGCTGCCGAACGGCTTTCGCATGTGGACGCCGAAGATGGAAGCGCGCGTGCTGCAGGAGCTGATGGTGCAGTCGACCGATCGCGTGCTCGAGATCGGCACCGGCAGCGGTTACCTGACGGCGCTGCTCGCGAGCGAGGCGGGCGAGGTGACGAGCGTCGAGATCGATCCCGCCACCGCCGCCGACGCGCACGCGAAGCTCGCTCGGCACGGCCTGGCGAACGCTCGTGTCGAGGTCGGCGATGGCGCGCGCGGCTTCGGCAACGACACGTACGATGTGATCGTGCTCACCGGCTCGACACCGCTTTTGCCCGCGCGTTTCTGCGAGCAGCTCGCGCCTGGCGGACGCATTTTCGCGGTCGTCGGCGAGGAGCCCGCGATGCGCGCGCGCCTCGTCCGCCTGGAAGCGCCGGGTGCGGCGATCGCGACCGATCTGTTCGAGACCGTGATCGCACCGCTCGTCAACGCCGCGGCACCCGCGCGGTTCGAATTCTGATCATCGCCGCCCGGTGCGCGCTGCAGGCGATCGCACACGCGGTGAAGGCCTCCTCGCGCCCTGGCCCGCGCGCCCTACGGATTTTTCGACAATGACGCGTTTCCAAGCCGCCGCTCGCGCATGCCTCGTCGCCGCACTCGCCGGCGCGGCGCCGGCGGGCGCCGAGGACCTCATGGACATCTATCGCGAGGCGCAGCGGAGCGACCCGGCGCTCGCCGCGGCACAGGCGAACTGGACGGCGACGCAGGAGCGCGTGCCGCAGGCGCGCGCCGGATTGCTGCCCAACGTGACGCTGTCGGCCAGCACGAACGCGAACTATTTCGGCACGAATCTCGACAGCGATCCGCACGTGAGCGTGAACCGCGGCTTCGGCTTGGGCGGGCTCACCGTGTCCGCGGCGCAGCCGCTTTATCGTTACGCGAACACCGTTGCATACAGCCAGGCAGTCCAGCAAGTGCGCCAGGCCGACTACACGCTCGAATCGGCGAAGCAGGACCTTATCCTGCGCGTGGCGACCGCGTATTTCGACGTGCTGCTGGCGCAATTCAACGTCGGGCTCGCCGAGAGCCAGAAGGCGGCGGTTTCCGAGCAGCTGGCGCAGGCGAAGCGCAACTTCGAGGTCGGAGTTTCGACGATCACCGACACCAACGAGGCGCAGGCGAAGTACGACTCGATCGTTGCGCAGGAGATCAGCGCGCGCAACGACCTCGAGAACCGGCGCACGGCATTGCGCGCGATCATCGGACGCTTTCCCACCGACTTGAAGCGGCTCGGGCCGGGCTTCGAGCCGGTGCTGCCGTCGCCGAACACGCTCGACGCCTGGGTCGATCGCGCGCTTGCCGACAACCTTGCCGTACGCGTCGCCCAGTACAACGCGGACATCGCGACGCTGGAGATCGAGCGCCAGCGCGCCGGCCGCCTTCCCACCGTCGATCTCGTTGCGAGCGCGAACGCGCAGGGCTTCAACGCCTCCGTGAACACCAATGCCGCCGGCGAGCAGCACCAGGTGGCGATCGGGCTCGCGCTGACCGTTCCCCTGTACCAGGGCGGTTTCGTCGATTCGAAGGTGCGCGAGGCGCTCGCGCTGCAGGACAACGCGCGCCAGAACCTGGAGGTCGCGCGGCGCAACGCGCTGTTCGGCGCGCAGACGGGCTTCAGCGGCGTCACCAGCGCGGCCGCGTCGGTGAAGGCGTTCGAGCAGGCGCTGCGCTCGGCGCAGAGCGCGTACGAGTCGAACAAGACCGGCCAGGAAGTGGGCGTGCGCACGAATCTCGACGTGCTGAACACGCAGCAGAACGTGTTCCAGGCGCGTCACGACCTCGCGCAGGCCTATTTCAACTACCTGCTTGGCGTGCTGCGCCTGAAGTCCGCCGTCGGCACGCTGAACGAGCAGGATCTCGAGGACGTCAACAGGCGGCTCGCGGGCTGAGCGGGTCAGGATCGTCGAGGGCGCTGCTCGATCCGCGGCGCAAGCCACGTCCACAGCCGATCCGCGGCGCCGCGATGCGCGGCGATGAACGATCGTGCGTTGGCGCACATCCGCTCGCGCGATGCCGTGTCGGCGAGCAATTGCGCCGCCACCTTCCACATCTGATCCGCGTCTTCGACGCGCCGTGCAGCACCTGCTGCGATCGCAGCACGTGCCGCCTGCGCGAAATTGAACGTGTGCGGACCCACCAGCGCCGGAACGCCGGCCGCGATCGGCTCGATCAGGTTCTGCCCGCCGAGCGGCAGCAGGCTGCCGCCGACGAACGCGACGTCGGCCGCGGCGTAGTACGCGAGCATCTCGCCCATCGAATCGCCGAGGACGATCGCGACGTCGCGCGGCACGGCGCACTCGTCGCTGCGGCGTACGAAGTGCTGCGCCCGCGACGCAAGCATCGCGGCAACGTCGTCGAAGCGTTGCGGATGCCGCGGAACGATCACGACGAGCGCATGTGGGGGCAATGCAGCGCGCGCGAGCGCGTCGAGCAGCAGCGCTTCCTCGCCGGCGCGCGTCGAGGCAAGCACGACGACCGGCCGGTCGATGCCGAACCGGTCACGGAAAATGCGCCCGCGCTCGCGCATCGCGGGTGCGATGTCGGCGTCGAACTTGAGGTTGCCGGTGACCGCGACATCGCGGGCGCCGAGCGCGCGCAATCGCGCCGCGTCGTCGTCCGTCTGTGCGGCGACGCCCGAGAGCGAGCGCAGCAACGGACGCACGAGCGGGCCGATGCGCGCATACCCGCGCGCCGAACGCGCCGACAGCCGCGCGTTGATCAGAAACAAGGGCACGCGCCTTCGCGCTGCGGCCGCGGCGAGGTTCGGCCAGAGCTCCGTCTCGACCAGCAGGCCCGCGCGCGGATGGAAGTGCGCGAGAAAACGGTCGACGGCGAACGGAAGGTCGTAGGGGAGCCACGTCTGGACGACGCGGTTGCCGAAAAGGGCACGCCCCGTGTCGCGGCCGGTCGCCGTCATGTGCGTGAGCAGGATCGTGCGCCGCGGATTGTCGCGTTCGAGGCGCTCGACCAAGGGGACGACGGCGCGCGTTTCGCCCACGGAAACCGCGTGGATCCACACGACGTCGTTGCCCACGGCGCGCGCGGCACCCGCATAGCGGCCGAAGCGCTCGCCGATGTGCAACCGATACGAAGCCTCGCGCCGGCCGCGCCACCACAGGCGCAGCGGAAGGAACGGCAGCGCCAGCCACCACAGCAGCGTGTATGCGAGACGTGCTGCCATGCGCGTCAACAGCAAGGCGCGCGGCGCAGCATCTCACCGGCCGCCGCCAGCACGGCATCGGGTGCCGGCGGCGCGCCCGCATCGCCCAGATCCTGCGCGTGCGCACCGGCGCACGCGACACCGTGGCGCCCAGGATCGGTGGCGCCGAAGATCGCGATGCTCGGCGTTCCGAGCGCGGCCGCAAGATGCGTGAACCCCGTGTCCACGCCGATCGCGAGCGCGGCCTTCGCGAGCATCGCGGCCGCTTCCGGCAGCGACAGCCACGGTGGAACGACCGCGTGCGCAAACCCGTGGGCGAGGCGGCGGCTGCGCGCTTCCTCGGCATCGCTGCCCCAGGGCAGCACGGTGGCGATCCCCGCGCGCTCGAGCATGTCGAGCACCGCGCGCCAATGCGTTTCGGGCCAGAGCTTGTCGTCGCGGCTGGTGCCGTGCAGCACGACCGCGTAGGGTCGATCGGGCATCGCCGGCGCAATCGTTGGCGCACGCAGGTTCCAGCGCGGCGGTTCCACGTTCGCGTATCCGAGCGCCGCGGCCGCGAGCCGGCGGCAACGCGTCAGGAAGTGAAGCTCGCGCGGCACGCGGTGATGAATGTCGTCGCCGAGCGTTGCAAGCGGCTCGCGGATGCTCGCGCGATCGAAGCCGTGGCGTACGCCGCGTGCTGCGCGCGCGATCAACGCGCCCTTGACCTGCTCCTGCAGATCGAGGATCGCGAGGTAACGCGTGCGCCGCAGGTCGGCGCGAAATGCGCAGATATCGCGCCATGTGGTCCTGGCGAGCGGGGTGCGGCGCCAGCGGCGCAGGCCGAACGGGATCACGCGGCGAACATCAGGGCACAGTGCGACGAGCGGCGCGAAGCCGGGCTCGCTCACCCAGTCGATCGCAAGCCCGGGCCGTGCGCGACGGATGTCGGCGGCGGCCGCCAGCGCATACACGATGTCACCGAGCGACGACGGGCGGACGACGAGCACCGAGGACCCTTCGCCGCTCATGCGGATACGCGGTCGTCGGTATCAAACAACGTAGAATCGCGCCATCTCGAGAAGACGTGAGGATCGTCGAATCGCCGCGGCATGAGTCACGCCGGCGATTCGAAATGCGCATGGCCGAGCCGCTTCCCGTTTCGCTGGTCGTGATCACGCGCGACGCCGCGGCCGATATCGCCGATTGCCTGCTGTCGGCGCCGTTTGCGAGCGACGCGCTCGTCGTCGATTCGGGGAGCGGCGATCATACCGTAGAAACCGCGCGCCGCACGGGGGCCCGCGTGATCACGCGGGCGTTCCTCGGGTTCGGGCGGCAGAAGCAGTTCGCCGTCGAGGAGGCCGTGCACGACTGGGTGCTGTGCCTCGACGCCGACGAGCGCTTGTCGGCGGCGCTGCGCGAGTCGATCGTGACGCTCTTTGCATCCGGCGAGCCGCCGCACGCGGCGTATGCGCTGGCACGCCGCAATCGCTTTCTCGGGCGCTGGCTCGCGCACGGCGAAGGCTATCCCGACTGGACCACGCGCCTTTTCGACCGGCGGCGTGCGCGCTGGAGCGACGACCCGGTCCACGAGCATGTCATTGCCGAGGGACCCGTGGGAAGGCTCGACGGCGACCTGCTGCACGCGTCGGCCGAGTCGCTCGAGCGCTACATCGCGAAGCAGAACCGGTACACCACGCTGCAGGCCGACGCACTGCACGCGAGCGGGCGGCGCAGCTCGGCGTTCGCGATGGCCGCGGCGCCGCTTGCGCGGTTCCTGCGCTTCTACGTGCTGAAGCTCGGCTTCCTCGACGGCGCGGCCGGCTTTGCGCACATCGCCATCGGGGCATTTGCGAGCTTCCTCAAGCATGCGAAGCTGCGCGCGCTCGATCGCGCGGGGCGCGGATGATGAGTGGCGGCGTCGTGCCGCCGCATCCGGCAAACAGCGAAGCGCATGCGATGACGCGCGATGCGCCCGCGGGGCAGCGGCTGCTCGTCACGGGGGCGGCCGGATTCATCGGCATGCACGTCGCGCGCGCCTTGCTCGACAACGGTGCGGCGGTGACCGGCGTCGACAGCCTGGACGCGTACTACGACGTGGCGCTGAAGCATGCGCGCGTGAACGAGCTGCGTGCATTCGCGGGCTTTGCATTCGAGGAAATCGATCTTGCCGAAGCGGCCGCGGCGGCGGCGCTCTTCGCGCGCCGCTTCGATGCCGTCGTGCATCTCGCGGCGCAGCCGGGCGTGCGCTACTCGCTCGTGAATCCCGAGGCCTACGTGCGCAACAACCTCGTTGCATTCGCGCACGTGCTCGAGGGCTGCCGGCTCGCGAGCGTTCGCCACCTCGTGTATGCGTCGTCGTCGTCGGTGTATGGCGCGAATCACGTGCTGCCGTTTTCCGAGGACCAGCCGGTCGATCACCCGGTCAGCCTTTACGCCGCGACGAAGAAGGCGAACGAGCTGATGGCGCACAGCTACAGCCATCTCTACCGGCTGCCCACCACGGGCCTGCGCTTCTTCACCGTGTACGGGCCGTGGGGCCGTCCCGACCAGGCGCCGATGCTCTTCGCGAAGGCGATCCTCGAAGGCGTGCCTATCGACGTGTTCAACGCGGGGCGCATGCAGCGTGACTTCACCTATATCGACGACATCGTCGAGGGCGTCGTGCGCGTGCTCGCAACGGTCCCTTCGGCGGATGGCGACGGCGCGCCGTATGCGGTCTACAACATCGGCAATCACGAAGCCGTCGAGCTCGACCGCTTCGTTGCGACGCTCGAGCGGCTGCTCGGACGCCGTGCGATCCGCAACCTGCGCCCGATGCAGCCGGGCGACGTGCGCGTAACGTATGCGTCGATAGAGCGTCTCGCACGCGCGACCGGCTTTGCGCCGCATACGCCGCTCGACGAAGGCCTCGCGCGCTTCGTCGACTGGTATCGTGGCTACTACCGCGTTGGAGCGCCGTCCGTCCCAAGCCGCGAATAGCGCCCCCGCTGGGGCAGCGCGAGCGTGGGGGACGTATCGCGGCGCCGGGCCGTCCCAAGCCGCGAATAGCGCCCCCTCTGGGGGCAGCGTGAGCGTGGGGGTCGTTACCCAGCCGATGCTAAACTCGGTCGCGCTGACTGCGTCCCTTCCGACATGATCCTCGTTACCGGCGGCGCCGGCTTCATCGGCGCCAACTTCGTTCTCGACTGGTTTGCGCAGGCCGCCGAGCCGCTCGTCAATCTCGACAAGCTCACGTACGCCGGCAACCTGCGCACGCTCGCGCCGCTCGCGGCCAACGGCGAGCACGTGTTCGTTCGCGGCGATATCGGCGACACCGAGCTCGTGCGTTCGCTTCTCGAGCGGCATCGTCCGCGCGCAATCGTGAACTTCGCGGCCGAGACGCACGTCGACCGCTCGATCCACGGACCGGCCGCGTTCGTGCAAACCAACGTCGTCGGCACGTTCGCGCTGCTCGAATGCGTGCGCGCATGGTGGAGCGATCTGCCGGCGCAGCCGCGCAACGCGTTTCGCTTCCTGCACGTGTCGACCGACGAAGTCTACGGATCGCTCGGGCCCGGCGACCCGGCCTTCTCGGAAACGACGCCGTACGCGCCGAACAGCCCGTATGCGGCGTCGAAGGCATCGTCCGATCACCTCGTGCGCGCGTACCACCATACGTACGGGCTGCCGACGCTCACCACGAACTGCTCGAACAACTACGGCCCGCGCCAGTTTCCCGAGAAGCTCATTCCGCTGATGATCGTCAACGCGCTGTCGGGCAAAGCACTTCCGGTGTATGGCGACGGAACGAACGTGCGCGACTGGCTCTATGTCGCCGATCACTGCAGCGCCATTCGCACCGTGCTCGACAAGGGGCGGCCGGGCGAGACGTACAACGTCGGCGGCAGCGCGGAGATGGCCAACATCGATGTCGTGCGCAGCGTGTGCCGGCTCGTGCAGGCGCGGCGTCCCGGGCGCGATTGCGAGCGGCTGGTGACGTTCGTGACCGATCGTCCCGGACACGACCGGCGCTACGCGATCGATGCGACGAAGATCCGCGACGAGCTCGGCTGGGCGCCGGCGGAGACGTTCGAATCGGGGATGCAGCGCACCGTCGACTGGTATCTCGGCAACGGCGAATGGCTTGCGAGCGTGCAGAACGCCGAGTATCGCCGCTGGGTGGACCTGCAATATGCATAGAAAGGGCATCATCCTCGCCGGCGGCTCCGGCACGCGTCTCTACCCGGTCACGCAGGTGGTGTCGAAGCAGCTGCTGCCGGTGTACGACAAGCCGATGATCTACTACCCGCTGTCGACGCTGATGCTCGCCGGCATTCGCGACATCCTGCTGATCTCCACGCCCGACGACACGCCGCGCTTCGCGCAGCTCCTCGGCGACGGCACGCGCCTCGGATTGTCGATCTCGTATGCGGTGCAGCCGTCGCCCGACGGTCTTGCGCAGGCGTTCGTCATCGGCCGCGAATTCGTCGGGCGCGACGCGTCGGCGCTCGTGCTCGGCGACAACATTTTCTACGGCCACGATCTGCAGCCTCAGCTCGAGCGCGCGAGCGCTTGTGCGGCCGGGGCGACGATCTTCGTCTATCCCGTCGCCGATCCGGAGCGTTACGGCGTAGCCGAGCTCGACGTTACCGGCCGCGTGAAGAGCCTCGAGGAAAAGCCGAGCGAGCCGAAATCGCGCTACGCGGTGACCGGTCTCTACTTCTACGACAATCGCGTCCTGGACGTTGCCGCCGGCCTCGCGCCGTCGGCGCGCGGCGAATTCGAAATCACCGACGTCAACCGGCAGTACCTTGCATGGGACGAGCTCGCGTGCGAAGTGATGGGACGCGGGATGGCCTGGCTCGACACGGGCACGCATGGATCGCTGCTCGAGGCGTCGCAGTACATCGAGACGATCGAGCGGCGCCAGGGCCTCAAGATCGCCTGCCCGGAGGAGATTGCCTACCGGATGCGCTACATCGACGCGGCGCAGCTCGAGAAGCTCGGTGCGTCGATGGCGAAGAACGGCTATGGCCGCTACCTGCTGCGGCTTCTCGAAGAGCCGCCGCTCTCCTGATGCGAGTGTCCCCGACGTCGCTGCCCGACGTGCTGCTCATCGAGCCGCGCGTGTTCGACGACGCGCGCGGCTTTTTCTTCGAGAGCTACAACAAGCGCGCATTCACCGAAGCCGGCATCGACGCCGATTTCGTGCAGGACAATCATTCGCGCTCGCGCCATGGCGTGTTGCGCGGTCTGCACTACCAGATCGAGCACGCGCAGGCCAAGCTCGTGCGCGTGACCGCGGGCGAGGTGTTCGACGTCGCCGTCGATCTGCGCCGCTCGTCGCCGCACTTCGGCCGCCACGTCGCCGTGACGCTCTCTTCGCAGAACCGGCGCATGCTGTTCATTCCGCCGGGCTTCGCGCACGGCTTCGTCGTGCTGTCGGACGCTGCGGAATTTCTCTACAAGACGTCCGATTACTGGTATCCGGCGCACGAGCGCACGTTGCTGTGGAACGACGCAGCGCTCGGTATCGCGTGGCCCGCGCAAGTCACGCCGACGCTTGCGGCGAAGGATGCGGCCGGTGTCCCGTTCGCGGCGGCGGAAGCCTATGCGTGACTGCGTGAGGTGCGGATGGCGCGCACGCGTGCGACGATCCTGCTGACGGGCGCTCGCGGGCAGCTCGGACGCGAGCTCGCGGCCGCGCTGCCCGCGGTGGGCGACGTCGTCGCGTGCGACCGCTCGACGCTCGATCTCGCCGATCCGGCGGCGATCGTCGAGGCCGTGCGCCGCGTCCGTCCGCAGATCATCGTCAATGCGGCCGCGTACACCGGCGTCGATCGCGCCGAGACCGAGCGCGAGACGGCGCTTGCGATCAATGCACGCGCACCGGGCATCCTTGCCGACGAGGCGCGGCGCGCGCACGCGACGCTCATCCACTATTCCACCGATTATGTTTTCGATGGCCGCCAGACGGCGCCGTACGACGAGTCGGCGCCAACGCAGCCGATCAACGCGTACGGCGAGAGCAAGCTCGCGGGCGAGCAGGCGATCGGCGCGTCGGGAGCGTTCGCGATCACGCTGCGCACGAGCTGGGTCTACGGGCGGCACGGACAGAATTTCCTGGTGACGATGCAAAATCTCGCCGCCCGGCGCAGCCATCTGCGCGTCGTCGCCGACCAGACCGGCGTGCCGAACTGGAGCCGTTCCATTGCGCGTGCAACGTCGCGCATGATCGGCGAGGCGGGCGAGCATCTCGCCGACCGGGCCGGCCTTTATCACCTGAGCGCAGCCGGGAGCACGACGTGGTATGGCTTCGCGCGCGCAATCCTCGAGGGGTGCGGCGTCGAGATCACGCCCATTGCCAGCGTCGACTATCCCGCACCGGCGCGCCGTCCCGCCTATGGCGTGCTCGATGCGACGCGCTTTGCGCGCACGTTCGGCTTCGCGCTGCCCGACTGGCAAACTCTGTTACAGGAATGCCTGCGCGCCGATGCGGAACCGCCATCCGGGGCAGCGGTCCATTGACCGCCCGTCGATGGCTCGGCATTTGCAACGCGAACAGCGTTAGAGCAGCCACCCAGCCGTCGCTTCCCGGCGACGCATGAATCTTGAGGGAGTGTCGAATGACCAAAGCTTTCCTGCGTGTGCCGCTTCGCGCCGCGCTCGCAATCGTTGCGGTTGCGCTCGCGCTGCCGGTGCAGGCCGACGTGCCGGTGACTGCCGTGCCCCCCGCCGACCTGCGGCCGGGCGCGACGCAAAAGTCCGCAGAAGCGCAACTCGTGCTGCCCGCCACGGCGCGCGGGTTGCGTGTCTCGCTGCCCGAGCCGACGCCGGCCGAGCGGGCGACGCTCAAGGCGCGCAATGCGTCCGCGGCAAGCGGCACCGCGAAGGCCGGTAATCTCAAGGGTCCGCTCGCGCTCGCGTTTCCGCGCAATCCGCCGGCGGGCAGCTCGGCAATCTCGCTTGCCGGCCTCGCCTGGGTGTCGCTTCCCGACGGCAGCCGCGCCGCAAAGATCGACGTCGTGTCGCCCGGTGCGGCAGCGCTGCGCGTCGCGCTGCAGTTGCCCGCGATGGACACCGGCGTGAGCCTGCGCTTCGCAGGCAACGGCGCGCGTGCGCAGGTATTCGGGCCGATTCCCGCAAATGCGATCGCCGGCGACACGCAGCGTTTCGGTGTCTTCTGGTCGCCGGTGCTCGACGGCGATACGGCAACCATCGAGATCCACGCCGACGCAGGCACGAGCACGTCCGACGCGCTGCTGACGATCGCGCGCATTTCGCACCAGGTCGTCGCACCCGCGTCGATCGGCAAGCTCGATGCAAAGGCCGTGCAGGACATCGGCACGTCGGGCGCGTGCGAGATCGACGTCGCCTGCGTGTCGCCGCAATCGAGTGCGTTCGTCGACAGCACGAAAGCCGTCGCCGCGCTCGAGTTCACGCGGGAGGACGGCTTCACGTATCTTTGCACCGGTCAGCTCCTGAACGATTCGCTGGCGAGCAACACGCCGTACCTGTTCTCGGCCAACCATTGCCTCGATTCCGCGATGGCGGCGCGCACGTTGAACACCTACTGGTTCTTCGAGGCACTGGCATGCGGCAACGACACGGTGCCCGCCTACGTGCAGCAAACGGCGGGTGCTGCGATGCTCGCGCGGAGTCCCGACTCCGATTGGGCGCTCGTGCGGCTCAACGCCGCGCCGCCGGCCGGCGCGAAATTCTCTGGCTGGCGCGCCGAGCCGATTCCGTCGGCCGCAACGGTGTCGGTGATTCACCATCCCGAGGGTGATCTCAAGAAATGGAGCCAGGGCGCGGCGCAGGGCTACCAGCTCTACACCGACGGATCGAGCTTCGCGCAGGTGCAATACAGCCGCGGAACGACCGAGCCGGGCTCGAGCGGCGCGGGACTTCTGACGTTCAACAACGCCGGCTACTACGAGGTGCGCGGCGGACTGTGGCGTGGCGCCGCGTCGTGCCAGAACCCGACGGGAATCGACGAGTACTCGCGCCTCGACGGAATGCTCGCGTTGACGCGCCAGTACCTGACGCCCGACTCCAAGGGAACGCCCGGCAGCGCCGTCGCCGTCGAGTACTACAACCGCACCCTCGATCACTACTTCATCACGATCAGTCCGGTCGAGCTCGACGCCCTCGATTCGGGCGCGATCTCCGGATGGGAGCGAACCGGCCTGCGCTTCCTCGCGTACGCAGCGCCCGCGGCGGGCACGAATCCAGTGTGCCGGTTTTATCGCACCCCGGGCTTCGGCGATTCACACTTCTATTCGGCAAGTCCGAGCGAATGCCAGGCGGTGATCGACCA
>DASSVX010000229.1:0-25767 GCA_035705655.1 Casimicrobiaceae bacterium | reverse complement strand
GCGAGCGTGAATGCCTTTGCGTCATTCGAAAAGCTCGTGACCGTGAGCCAGAAGAGCGGCATCAGCACGAGCGCCGCCAGCAGCAGCACGATGGCGCCGGAGACCGCCGTGCTGGCGTCGAACGACGCCCCGCGGACGGCGCCGCTAGTTGCCAAAGATCGCCGTATAGCGCTTCTTGATCTCGGCCACCTGCGGGAGCATCGCGACCGGATCGTCGGCCAGCAGCTTGATGTCCTTGAGCGGCGTGCGATCGGCCGGTTCCTTCACATCGGGATGCACCGAGCGCAATCCCCCCTCGTTGACGAGGAGCTGCTGGACCTTCGCCGTATAGAGGAAGTTCTGCAGCACGCGCGCCGCGTTCGGATGCGGCGCCTCGGCGAAGATCGCCGTCGGCGACGTGACGAACGGCGTGCCTTCCACCGCGTAAATGATCTTCACCGGGCTCTTCGCCTGGATCTCGATGAACATGTTGTACTCGTTGCCGTCGACCATCACCGCGCGCTCGCCGCTGGCGATGCTCTTCGGCGGCGCCGTCGTCGACTGCAACTGCTGCACGCCCTGCCTGGCGAGCTTTTCGAAGTAATCCCAGCCGAGCACTTTTTCGAGCGCGAACGTGCCGGTCAGGCTCGTGCCGCTGTAGCCCGGATGCGACTTGACGAGCTTCCCTTTCCATTTCGGGTCGAGCAGGTCGCGATAACCCTTCGGCGCGTCGCCGGGCTTGACGAGGTTCGTGTTATAGCCCATCACCGACAGCGACGCCCGCCACACCGCGTAGTAGCCGTCGGGGTCCTTGTACTGCGCGGCAAAGCGCTGCACGTCGGGCGGCACGTGCTTGGCGAGCAGCTTCTGCTGTTTCCAGAGCAGGAAGTGCGACGCGTCGGAGGAATTCACGACATCGACGTTGTGAATGTTCGACTGGAATTCCTGGTTGATCCGCTGGAAGACGCGCTCGGATCCCGAGCGCTCGACTTCGAGCGCAATCTGCGGATACTCGGCACGGAAGACCTTCGCCACCGACTCGGCGACCTTCACGTCGACCGCCGTGTACCAGACGACCTTGCCCTCCTTCGCGGCCGCGGCGAGCATCGCGGGCGTGGTTTCCTGCGCCAGCGCCTGCATCGCGACGGCGCAGGTGAACAGTGCGGCGGCAAACGCCGCAATCCGGGTGATTCGCATGATCTCCTCCTCCTGACTTCGTTTGCCGCGCGCCCATGGCGCATGGCTTTGTTATCGGATGATGCCGCGACAACGGTCGGGGCGAAAGCGCACCGTCACGCTCGATCCGGCGGGTATGTTGAGCGCTGCGGGCGCCGCGATCAAGAGCGGCTGGCCGACGTCGACGATGTAATCGCGGTGGCTGCCGAGATACGCCTGGCTGCGCACGACGCCCGGCAGCACGTTCGTGCCATCGGCGCGCCCATCGGCGTCGATGTGCATGTCGTGCGTCTTCACGCAGACGCTCATCGGCTCGCCGCGCCCGGCGAACTCCCCGTGCCCGACGTCCAGTGCATGCCCCGCGACGTCGACCCGCCGGCCGTCGACGCGCGTGCCTTCGAGCAGATTGCTGCCGCCGATGAAGCGGGCGACGAAGCGCGAATGCGGGCGGTCGAACACGTCCTCGGGCGTGCCGATCTGCTCGATGCGCCCGGCGTTCATCACGACGATGCGGTCGGCCATCGTCATCGCCTCGACCTGGTCGTGCGTCACGTAGATCGACGTGTTGCGGTACTCGTCGTGCAGCCGCCGTATCTCGAAGCGCATCTCGCCGCGCAGGTTCGCATCGAGATTCGACAGCGGCTCGTCGAGGAGCAGCGTGCCGGGATTGGGCGCGAGCGCACGCGCCAGCGCGACGCGCTGCTGCTGGCCGCCCGACAATTCCGCCGGATAGCGATCGGCGTGCTCGCGCAGCCGCGTCGCGTCGAGAAGCGCATCGACGCGACCGTTTCGCTCCGTCGCCGGCACCGATTGCATCCGCAGGCCGTAGCCGACGTTCTCGCGCACCGTCATGTGCGGCCATACGGCGTAGCTCTGGAAGATCATCCCCATGTTGCGCCGCTCGGGCGGCACGACGGCCGACGACGACGAGAGCGTCTTGCCCGCGACGCGGATCTCCCCGGCGTCGGGGATGAGGAACCCGGCGAGCATGCGCAGCGTGGTCGTCTTGCCGCAACCGGAGGGCCCGAGCAGGCAGATGAATTCGCCGCGCTCGACGGTGAGGTCGATGGCGTCGACCGAGGTGACGTCGCCGTAGCGCTTCGTCAGCCCGTCGAGCTCGAGGTGCGGCATGCCGGGAAGATCAGGATGCGCGGCGCATATGATCGAGCACGCCGGGATTGACGACGTTGATCGGCTTGCCGGCGGCGTACGAGACGATCTGATCGAAGATCTCGGCGAACTGGACCTCGTATTCGTCGCGCGTGACGTAGCCGATGTGCGGCGTGCAGACGACGTTGTCGAGGGAGAGCAGCGGGTCGTTCCGGTCGACCAGCGGTTCCTGGTCGTACACGTCGACGCCGGCCATGCCGGGACGGCCGTTGCGCAGCGCCTCGACGAGCGCGCCGGGTGCGACGAGGCCGGCCCGGCTCGTGTTCACGAGCAGCGCGGTGGGCTTCATCCGCGCAAGGTCGGCTGCGGTGACGATGCCACGCGTCGCGTCGACGAGCCGCATGTGCAGCGTCAGGATGTCCGATTCGGCGAAAAACGCCGCCTTGCTGTCGGCGGCTGCGTAGCCGTCGGCCCGCGCCCGCTCGCGCGACGCTTCGCGTGCCCAGACGACGACGTTGCAGCCGAACGCCTTCCCGTATCCCGCCACGACGGCGCCGATCCTGCCGTAGCCGTAGACGCCGAGCGTCTTGCCGCGCACCGTGTGGCCAACACCGATCTGCCACTTGCCGGCCTTCAGCGCATTCATCTGCTGCGGAATGTCGCGCATCGCCGCGAGCACGAGTCCCCACGTGAGCTCGGCGGCCGCGTACGATGGCGTGCCCGCGTGCTGGCTCGACGACACGACGATGCCGAGCCGCGTGCAGGCGTCGATATCGATGTGCGGATAGACGCTGCGCTGGCTGATGAGGCGTAGCTTCGGCAGGCGTTCGAGCAGCGGCGCGCGGATCTGCGTGCGCTCGCGGATCAGCACCAGCGCCTCGGCGTCGGCAAGCCGCGCGGCGAGCCGGCCGACGTCCTGCACATGATCGTTGAAGATCGTGACGTCGTGACCGGCGAGCTTCGCGAACGCATCGAGTGTCCGCAGCGTGTCGTGATAGTCGTCGAGGATCGCGACCCTCACGTTCGCTCCCGACGCCGGGCTTGCACGATCCTCCCGCGCTTGCTCATCGCCGTTCCAGCGCCACCTCGAATGCGCAGCCCGTCTTCGCCTTCACGTCATCGAGCGTCACACCCTCGTGCAACTCGCGCAGCACGAGCCCTTCGCCATCGGGCTTCACCTCGAACACGCAAAGATCGGTGACGATGAGATCGACGACGTTCTTGCCGGTGATCGGCAGCGTGCAGCGCTCGAGAATCTTCGGGCTGCCGTCGCGCGCCGTATGCTCCATCAGCACGATCACGCGCTTCACGCCCGAGACGAGGTCCATCGCGCCGCCGGGTCCCTTCACCATCTTGCCCGGCACCATCCAGTTCGCGAGATCGCCGTTCTGGGCGACCTCCAGCGCGCCGAGGATCGACAGGTCGATATGGCCGCCGCGGATCATCGCGAACGAGTCGGCGGAGGAGAAGAAGCTGCTTCCGGGAAGCGTCGTGATCGTCTGCTTGCCGGCGTTGATGAGGTCGGGATCGACCTCGTTGTCGGCGGGGAACGGCCCGATGCCGAGCAGGCCGTTCTCCGATTGCAGCGTCACGCTGATGCCTTGCGGGATGAAGTTCGCAACCAGCGTCGGGATCCCGATGCCGAGATTGACGTAATAGCCATCGCGAAGCTCGCGCGCCGCGCGCCGCGCCATCATTTCGCGCACCGGCGAATCCTTCTTGCCCGCGGTGCCGGCGACCGTGCGGAACTCGATGCGCTTCTGGTAATTCGTGCCGCGAAAGATGCGGTCGACATAGATGCCGGGCGTCTGGATGCCGTTCGGATCGAGCTCGCCGACATCGACGAGCTCCTCGACTTCGGCGACGGTGACCTTGCCGCACGTCGCAATCATTGGATTGAAGTTGCGCGCCGTTTCGTGATAAACGAGGTTGCCGGCGCGATCGCCCTTCCATGCCTTGACGATCGACACGTCGGCGCGAATGCTTTCCTCGAGCACGTACTCGCGGCCGTCGAACGCCTTCGTTTCCTTGCCTTCGGCGAGCAGCGTTCCGGCGGCGGTGGGCGTATAAAAGCCCGGAATGCCGGCGCCGCCCGCGCGCAACTTTTCGGCAAGCGTCCCCTGCGGCGTGAGCTGCAATTGAAGCTCGCCCGCAAGCACCTGCCGCTCGAATTCCTTGTTCTCGCCGACGTACGACGCGATCACCTTCTTCACCTGGTGACCCTTGAGCAGCAATCCCATCCCGAAGTCGTCGACGCCGGCGTTGTTGCCGGCGATCGTGAGCCCCTTGACGCCGCTGTCGACGACCGCCTGGATCAGATTCTCGGGAATGCCGCACAGGCCGAAGCCGCCGGCGGCGATCGTGATGTCGTTCGCAAGAAGCCCCGAGAGCGCTTCCGTCGCATTCGCGTAGACCTTTTTCATGGCGTCGTCCTCGTTGTGTCGCGCGGCTCGTTGTCCGATTCGTTATTATGCGTCACGGCGACGCCGGTGTCGGAGGTGTGTTTCCGGCGTCGCGGGTCTTTCCCGCAACTGCACCTCCGACACCGCTTCGAAGGCTGCCACGATGCCCGAACATCTGCTGATCGAGACGCGCGAGCGCGTCGGCCTCATCCGCATCAACCGCCCGCAGCGGATGAATGCGCTCAACAACCAGGTGGCCCGCGAAATAGCGGACGCGCTGTTTGCGTACGACGCCGATCCGGCGATCGGTTGCACGGTGATCACCGGCAACGACAAGGCGTTTGCCGCGGGTGCCGATATCGGTGCGATGGCCGAATGGGATTACGCGAAGGTTTACGGCGACGATTACATCACCGCCGAATGGGAAGGCATTCGCCGCGTGCGCAAGCCGGTGATCGCCGCGGTCGCCGGTTACGCGCTCGGCGGCGGCTGCGAGCTCGCGATGGCCTGCGACATCATCATCGCCGCCGACAATGCGCGCTTCGGCCAGCCGGAAATCACGATCGGAACGATGCCGGGCTTCGGCGGGACGCAGCGCCTGCCGCGTGCCGCGGGCAAGTCGAAGGCGATGGAGTGGTGCCTGACCGGCCGCATGTTCGACGCGCAGGAGGCGGAGCGCGCGGGACTCGTCGCACGCGTGGTGCCGCTCGCCGCGCTTGAGCAGGAAGCGATGGCACTGGCCGCGAAGATCGCCTCGTTCTCGCTGCCGGTGGTCATGAAGATCAAGGAAGCGATCAATCGCGCGTACGAATCGTCGCTGACCGAGGGTCTCGCCTTCGAGCGGCGCGAGTTTCATTCGACGTTCGCGCTCGACGACCAGAAGGAAGGCATGCGCGCGTTCGTCGAGAAGCGAAAGCCGGCATTCCGGCATCGCTGAAGCGTGGCCGGCGCGCAACGCATCGACGACGATCGCATCATCGGCTGGCTCGCGGAGCACCGCGGCGAAGCGGAAGCGTTTCTCGCAGCGCTCGTCCGGGAGCCGTCCGACAACCCGCCCGGCGATTGCGCGCCGCACGCGGCGAAGGCGGCGGCGATGCTCGAGACGATGGGCCTCGACGTCGAGCGGCACCGCGTGCCCGACGACGAGGTGCGGGCGCACGGCATGGTGTCGTGCACGAACCTGATCGTGCGCTCGACGTTCGGACGCGGCGCCGGCCCGGTGATCGCAATGAACGCCCACGGCGATGTCGTCCCGCCCGGATCGCACTGGACCACCGACCCCTACGGCGCCGCGGTGCGCGACGGCGTGATGTACGGTCGCGGCGTCGCCGTGTCGAAGTCCGATTTCGCGACGTATGCGTTTGCGCTGCGCGCATTGCAGCATGCGGCAGAGCACGGCCGCGCATTCGATGGCACGGTCGAGCTGCATTTCACCTACGACGAGGAGGCGGGGGGCGAGATCGGACCGGCATGGCTCCTCGCGCACGGACTCACGCGGCCCGACTACACGATCAGCGCCGGCTTTGCGTATGCCATCACCACCGCGCACAACGGCTGCCTGCATCTCGAAGTCGAGGTCACCGGGATGTCCGGTCACGCGGCGGAGCCCGAGCGCGGGGTCGATGCGCTCGAGGCGGCCACCGGCATCCTCACCGATCTCTACGCGCTGCGCGGCACGTACACCGGGATTCGCTCCACGATTCCCGGCATCACGCATCCGACGCTCGTCGTCGGGTTGATCGACGGCGGCATCAACACGAACGTCGTGCCCGACCGCGTTCGCTTTCGCATCGACCGGCGCATCATTCCGGAGGAGAACCCGGGGCTCGTCGAAGCGACGCTGCGCGATGCGATCGACGATTTCGCGCAGCAGTGGCCCGGCGCGGGCGTTCGCGTACGCCGTATCCTGCTCGCGCGGCCGTTCGTGCCGATCGCCGGGCAGGAGCGCCTGGTCGGCGCACTGCAGCGCGCCGCGCGGCGATGTCTCGGCGAGGTGCTTCCGCTGCAGGGCGTGCCGATCTACACCGACGCGCGCCACTACACTGCCGCCGGCGTCCCGACGGTGCTCTACGGCGCCGGGCCGCGCACGCTGGCCGAGGCGAACGGCCATCGCGCCGACGAGCGCCTGCGACTCGACGACCTTGCGCGTGCAAGCGGGGTCGTCGCCGTCGCACTTGCGGACCTGCTCACGCCCGGCGAACGCCGATCGACGCATGCGCAGTGACCGGGTGGCACCGGTTGCGTTGCGCCCGCTCGTCACGGCGCTCGGCATCGGCCAGATCGTCTCGTGGGGCACGCTCTTCTACACGATCGCGGTGCTCGGTCCGCCGATGGCGCGCGAGTTGCGGGTAAGCGACGTGATGCTGTACGGCAGCTTCACGGCCGGGCTGTTCCTGTCGGGCATTGCGTCGCCGTGGGTTGGTTCGCGCATCGACCGGCGGGGCGGGCGCGCGGTGCTCGCCGGCGGATCGGCACTTGGCGCGCTTGCCTGCGCGCTGCTCGCGACGTCGGTCAACGGCGCGATGATGCTCGCCGGCTGGCTCGTGGCCGGGGTCGCGATGGCGGCCTGTCTTTACGATCCGGCGTTCGCGACGCTCTTTCGCGTGTCAGGTGCCTCGTACCGCCGCGCCGTGACCGCGCTGACGTTGTTCGGCGGCTTTGCGAGCACCGTGTTCTGGCCGCTGTCGCAGTACCTCCTCGAAACGCACGGATGGCGGGTTGCGTTCGGCGTGCATGCAGCATTGAACGCGCTCGTGTGCGTGCCGCTGCACCTCGCGTTCGTTCCATCGTCCGCACATCGGTCGGTCGCACCGGCGAGCGCGGGAACGGCGGAGACGGCGCTGACACGCCGCGGCACCTTCGCCTGGCTCGCCGCGGCGCTCTCGGTCGCCGCGTTCCTCGCGTCCGCGGTGTCGGCGCACCTCGTCGTGCTGCTCACCTCCGGCGGACTCGCGGCGCGCGATGCGGTGCTCGTGGGCGCGCTGATCGGACCGATGCAAGTGGCCGGACGCGTGATGGAATTCGCGTTCTCGAATCGCTGGTCGCCGCTCACCGTAGGCACGCTCGCGTTCACGCTGCTCGCGTCGGCGCTGATCGTGCTGTGCCTCGTGCGTGGCGTGTGGATCGTGGCACTCGCGTTCGCGCTGCTGTACGGATGGAGCAACGGCGTGATGACGATCGTGCGCGGCACGGTCCCGGGGGTTCTTTTTGGCGCGCGCGATTACGGCGCGCTTCTTGGCCGGCTGGCGCAACCGCAATTCATCCTGAAAGCCTTCGCGCCGGTGGCCGTCACGCTTCTGTTCGCCCTCGACGACACGCGCCGGCTCGCGCTGTATGCGCTTGCCTTCGCGGCTGCCGGCGCACTGATCGCGTACCGCGTCGCCGTGCGCGGGATCGCGACACGGCGCTGACTTCAATCCGGACGCCGCGGCCGGCTCGCATCCGCCGGCAGATAGCCCATGCGCTCGAGGTCGAATTCCATCAGCAGCGTTACGCTGTCGGCACCCCGGTGTCCGTTGCGAACGGCGTCGAGGGCGCGACCGTAGACGAGCGACGCCTTCCACGCCTTCGTGTCCGGCGCATAGCCCAGCGAGGCGCTCATGCCGCTGTTCCACGCGCGCGGGCCTTCGAGTCCCGGCGTGAAGCCGATCCGTGCCACCGCCGCACCGACGCCCAGTTGCCAGTGCTCGCCGCGGTCGAGCGGCACCGCGTAATCGGCGCCCGCGAGCACGAAGTTGCGCGCGGAGAACTCGCCCTCGTAGTATCCCGGCAGCACGAGCGGAAATTCGCTGTCGAGCGGCAGCACGCCGCCGATGTGCCACGCGCTCAGCCGATCGGGATGCACCGACGTGCCGCCGACGAGCGAGAACGCGACGCGGTGCCGCGATTGCGGCAGTGTGTAAACGAGCAGGCCGCGACCCCACAAGCGCTGCACGGTGCGCTGCACGCGTCGATCGCCGTCGAAGCCGTACGTCCCGGCATTGAGCCGCACCTGGGTTTCGTACCACGCCGACAGTTCGCCCGCGACGTCGGGTGCGAGCACCGGCTCGATGCCGCCGGCGCGCAAGCCGGCGCGAACGCTTGCGACCGGCTGGTTGTCGGGCAGGATGAAGTTCGGCGGATTTTCGCTGTCGCGCTCGAAGGCGACGTAGCGGAAGTCACCGCGCAGGATGCCGTACACCGGAACGCGCGCACCGGGATCGAACAGGTGGTACGCGCTGACGTCGACACCGCCGTCGTGACCGGTGAACGACTGGTCGCGAAGCCAGTGTCCCGCGCGAATCTCGTTGTAATCCGAGGCGAAGCCGCCGCCGCTGACGCCGATCGCGAGATCGGTGTGCGCCCCGAGGGCATTTCGCCACGCCCATTCGCCGTCGAGATAGACGGGCGACACCGCGAGCCGCAGCGCATGATCCGCGTCGCCGAATTGCGGCCGGCTCAGATAATAGAAGACGTACGCGCCCACCGGCGCGTGGCCCGCGAGCGGCTGGCCGTAGCCGAATTCGACGAGGTCGCGGCGCACCGGATCGATCTGCGCATGCGCGCCGGCCGTGAACGCCAGCGCCGCCAGGACTGTCATCGCCGTGCGGAGCATGGCGCCGATCTTGCAAGCGACGTGCCGGTCGAATGGTTACGACGCAATGCAAGCGTCGTGCTTTGCGAGATGACGTGCGCCGATGCAAGGCGTACCCGCGAAACCCGGTAAAGGTTACCGAGAGAACCGATGCAAGCTGGCGCTCACAGGCTCCATGCAACGCCCGACGCCGCGCTCATGCCGGCACTCGAGCAGCGGCTTTGCGATCGTCGCGTGCACGACGCGGGCGCCGAGCGGCGCGCGCTCGTCGGCGGGCTTCTGTCCACGCCCGCGTCGATCGCGCCGAAATACTTCTACGACGCGCGTGGGTCGGCGCTGTTCGCCGAGATCTGCCGGCTTCCCGAGTACTACCCGACGCGCACCGAAGCGGCGATCTTCGAGCGTCATCGCGACGACATTGCCGCCGCCGCGGGCACCGGCCGCGAGTTCGTCGACCTCGGGGCCGGTGACTGCGAGAAGGCGGCGCGCTGGCTCCCGTTCCTGCAGCCCTGGCGCTACGTCGGCGTCGACATCGCGCCCGAGGCGCTTGCACCGGCCCTCGCGCGAATTGCGAACGCACATCCGCGAATCGAAGTGCGCGGCTTGCTCACCGACTTTGCGCACGGCCTCGATCTCTTCCGCGATCTCGGGCCGGGTGCGGTGACGTTTTTCTATCCCGGCTCGTCGATCGGCAATTTCACGCCGGTGGAGGCGCAGCACTTCCTGCAGGCAATCCGGCGGCACGCCCGCGGAGCGGCGAGCGGGCTCCTGATCGGCGCCGACACGAAAAAGGACGCCGCGCGACTCACCGCCGCATACGACGACGCCGCCGGCGTCACGGCCGCGTTCAATCGCAATGCTCTCGCGCACGTGAACCGCATCCTCGGCACGCGATTCGACCCCGCCGCATTCGCGCATGTCGCGTTCTACAACGAGCGGGATTCGCGCGTCGAAATGCATCTCGAGGCGCGCACGCGCCAGACGGTCGTCGTCGACGGCATCGCGCGCACGTTCGCGGCCGGCGAGCGCATCCACACCGAGAACTCGTACAAGTACGCGCCGCCCGAATTCGTGGCGATGCTCGAGCGTGCCGGATTGCGCGACGTGCGCTGCTGGCAGGATGACGCCGGTGATTTCGCCGTGTATTACGGCGCGGGTGCGTGATCGCGGGCGAGGCGCACGCCGCTCCACTGCCAGCGCGCATCGGGCGCAAAGAAATTGCGATAGGTGATCCGCGCGTGGCCGGGTGGTGTCGCCGATGAACTGCCGCGCAGCACGTACTGGTTGCACATGAACTTGCCGTTGTACTCGCCGACGGCGCCAGGCGCCGCCCGAAAACCGGGATAGGGCGCGTAGCTCGACGACGTCCACTCCCACACATCGCCGCACGCAAGCGTCACGGTCGTGCCGAGGCTGCCGGCCCATGGATCGCCGGTTCGCGCATCGGTGCCGCGCGCCGCGACGGCTTCCCACTCGTATTCCGTCGGCAGCCGCGCACCCGCCCAGCGCGCGTAGGCGTCGGCTTCGAAGAAGCTGATGTGCGCCACCGGCGCATGCGGATCGAGATCGGCGACACCTTGCAGCGTGAACGATTGCCAGCGATCGTCGTCGCGAATCCAGTAGAGCGGCGCCTGCCAGTTTCCCGCCGTGACCGTATCCCAGCCAAGTGCCAGCCATAGCTCGGGCCGGCGGTATCCGGCGTCGTCGATGAATGCCGCGTACTCCGCGTTCGTCACCGGCCGGGATGCGAGCGCGAACGATTCGAGCCAGACGCGATGGCGCGGCATTTCGTTGTCGAACGCGAAGCCGTCACCGGCGTGGCCGATGTTCGCGAGTCCGGCCCGATAGCGGATCCAGCCCATGTCGCGTGCGCGATGCACCGGCGCCGGACCCTCCGGATCGTAGGCGGGAGCGAGCGGGTTGCGTGACAGGAGATGCAGCACGTCGGTCAGGATCAGCTCCTGATGCTGCTCCTCGTGCGCGAGCCCGAGCTCGATCAGCGAGGCAAGTGCCGCATCGTTTCGTGCGCGTTCACAGCATTCGTACATCGCCTCGTCGACGGATGCGCGATAGGCGAGCACCGCGTCGAGCGGCGGACGCGAAAGCATGCCGCGTTCCGGGCGAGGATGCCGGTCGCCCACCGCGTGGTAGTACGAATTGAACAGCACGCGGAACGCCGGATCGAACGCGCGATAGCCGGCGATGCGCGGCGCGACGACGAATGTCTCGAAAAACCACGTCGTATGCGCGAGGTGCCACTTCGCCGGGCTCGCATCGGGCATCGACTGCAGCGCACAGTCCTCGGGCGACAGTGGTGCGACGAGCGTCGCGCTGCGTGCGCGCACGTTGCGATAGCGACGCAGCAGCGGAAGGGACGGCACGGCGAGGGCGGTTGCGCCCGGCATCGGCATCGGTGGCATCGCGTCAGGTGATCGTGATCCTCGGCACGCCGGCGCCGAAACGTCCGATCGGCGCCGCGGACGCGAAGCCGTCGCGACGGAAAATGTCGAGCACGTCGTCGAGCGCGTGCGGCGCACAGGCAACGAGGAGACCTCCCGACGTCTGCGGGTCGGTGAGGAGCGCACGCTCGCGCCCGCCGATGCGCTCCCCCGAGACGATGTCGTTGCCGAAGGCGTCGAAATTGCGGCGCGATGCGCCGGTCACGAAGCCCGCCGAGGCGAGACTCATCGCCTGCGGGAGCAACGGAACGCGCTCGAACTCGATGGTGGCGGCAAGGTTCGCACCGCGACACATCTCGAGCAGGTGGCCGAGCAGGCCGAAGCCGGTGACGTCGGTCAGCGCGTGAACGTCGTCGAGCCTCGCGAGCGCGATGCCCGGCGTATTGAGCGCGGTCGCGGTCGCGACCAGCGCCGCGTAGCCGTCGGCGGAAAGCGAATCGCACTTCAGCGCCGCGCTGTAGATGCCGACGCCGAGTGGCTTGCCGAGCACGATTGCATCGCCGGCGCGCGCGCCGGCGTTGCGCTTCAGCGCGCGCGGATCGACGACGCCGATCGCGACGAGGCCGTAGATCGGTTCCACCGCATCGATCGTGTGGCCGCCCGCCACCGGAATGCCGGCGCGCGCGCAAACGGATTGTCCGCCCTCGAGGATGCGCCCGATCACATCGAGCGGCAGCGCGTCGATCGGCATGCCGACGATCGCGAGCGCGAAAAGCGGCGTTGCGCCCATCGCATAGACGTCCGAAATGGCGTTGGTGGCGGCGATCGCGCCGAAATCGAACGGATCGTCGACGATCGGCATGAAGAAGTCGGTCGTCGCGACGATGGCCTGCCGTTCGTTCAGCCGATAGACCGCGGCGTCGTCGGCCGTCTCGATGCCGACGAGCAGCGCATCGGGAATCAGCGTGCGATCGACACGTCCGAGGATCTGCTGCAGCACGCCGGGGGCGATCTTGCAGCCGCAACCGCCGCCGTGCGAGAAACGGGTGAGGCGAACCGAGGGGCGTTCGGGTGCGTTCATGCGGGGAGGGGGGCGCCTTTTTGCATCGGATCTGCAGGACCGCGGCGCAAAAGGTCATTCTAGCGCAGCAGCGCGCGTGCTCGACCTGGTGCGGCATGCGGCGGGCGTTGCAAAATATCGACGCGTTTCAAGCGCTTGCGTTCCCGGCGCTTTTCTTGCTGTGCGGGCAGGCGTAGCATCCGAGGCGCGTTTCGCTTGCATCATCGTGGTGCGCACCGCTGCGACGTGCGTTCGAGGAGCCGGATTGAAACCGACGGACATCAAGCATCCCGACTATTTCCACAAGGTCGTCGACTGCCAATGGGCCTGCCCGGCCCATACGCCCGTTCCCGAATACATCCGGCTCATTGCCGCGGGCCGCTACGGCGATGCCTATCTCGTCAACTGGAAGTCCAACGTCTTCCCCGGGATCCTCGGTCGCACCTGTGACCGGCCCTGCGAGCCCGCCTGCCGGCGCGTTCGCGTCGAGGCCGGATCGGCCGAGCATCGCCGCACCGACGCCAAGCCCGAGCCGGTCGCGATCTGCCGGCTGAAGCGGGTCGCGGCCGACAACAAGGAGGACATCCGTCCGCGGCTGCCGGGCCCCCCCGCGCAACGCAACGGCAAGCGCATCGCGCTGATCGGCGCCGGCCCCGCGTCGCTGACGGTGGCGCGCGATCTCGCCCCTCTCGGCTACGAATGCGTCGTGTTCGACGCCGACGCGAAGGCCGGCGGCATGATGCGTACGCAGATCCCGAAATTCCGGCTGCCCGACCGGGTCATCGACGAGGAAGTGAGCTACGTGCTCGACGAGGGCATCGATTTCCGCGCCGGCGTGCGTATCGAATCGCTTGCCCGCCTGCTCGCCCCCGAAGCGACCGAGCGCTGGGATGCCGTGTTCGTCGGCAGCGGCGCGCCACGGGGCCGTGACCTCGACATTCCCGGGCGTCGCGAGGCGGCCGCCGGCATTCATATCGGCATCGACTGGCTGTCGTCGGTTTCGTTCGGCCATATCACGTCGATCGGCAGGCGCGTCGTCGTGCTCGGCGGCGGCAACACGGCGATGGATTGCTGCCGCAGCTCGCGCAGGCTCGGCGGCGAAGAGGTGCACGTCGTCGTCCGCTCGGGCTTCGACGAAATGAAGGCGTCGCCGTGGGAAAAGGAAGACGCGATGCACGAGGGAATACCGATCCACAACTACCTCGTGCCGCTCGAATTCACGCATGACGGCGGCCGCCTGACCGGCGTCACGTTCGAGAAGGTCGCGGCGCAACGCGATGCGCGCGGGCGCCGGCAGCTCGTCGCCACCGGCGAGCCGCCGGTGCATTTTCCCTGCGACGACGTGCTCGTCGCGATCGGCCAGGAAAACGCGTTTCCGTGGATCGAGCGCGACATCGGCATCGCCTTCGACGAGTGGAGCATGCCGATCGTCGATCGCACGACGATGGCGTCGACGCGTTCGGGCGTGTACTTCGGTGGCGACGCCGCGTTCGGCCCGAAGAACATCATCTGGGCGGTGGCGCACGGTCACGACGCCGCGATATCGATCGACCTCCAATGCCGCGGCGAGCCGCTTTCCGATCGCCCGCCGCCGCACGTGAACCTGATGTCGCAAAAGATGGGCATCCACGAGTGGAGCTACGACAACGCGATCCACAGCGATCGCCGCTATCGTGTTCCGCTCAAGGACGTGACGATCGCGCTGAAGGACATCCGCACCGAGGTCGAGCTCGGCTTCGACGCGAAGCTCGCGTATGCCGAGGCGCAGCGCTGCCTCAACTGCGACGTGCAGACGGTGTTCGCCGACCGGCTTTGCATCGAATGCGACGCCTGCGTCGACATCTGCCCGATGGACTGCATCACGTTCACCACGAACGGCGACGAGGCCGACCTGCGATCGCGCTTGATGGCTCCGGCACTCAACGTCGACCAGGCGCTCTACGTCTCGACGCCGCTGAAGACGGGCCGCATCATGGCGAAGGACGAGGACGTGTGCCTGCATTGCGGGCTTTGCGCCGAGCGTTGTCCGACCGGTGCGTGGGACATGCAGAAGTTCCTGCTCGACATGGCGCACGCCGACGATCGGGCGCATGCCGGCCGCAAGCGGCGCGAGCCGGCACTGGCGGCGGATTGAGATGAGACCGTCGCCCCTCACCCGCGTCAACGACTTCGTCGTCAAGTTCGCGAACGTCAACGGCTCGGGATCGGCATCCGCGAACGGCCTTTTCGCGCGTGCGATCCTGCGGATGGGCGTGCCCGTTGCGGCGCGCAACATCTTCCCGTCGAACATCCAGGGCCTGCCGACGTGGTACGAAGTGCGCGTCGTCGAAGCGGGCTGGCGCGGACGCCGTGGCGGTGTCGACCTGATGGTGGCGATGAATCCGCAGACCTGGGACAAGGACGTCGCGGAGATCGAGGCCGGCGGCTATCTGTTCTACGATTCGACGAAATCGCTGCCGCCGTCGAAATTCCGCGACGACGTGGCGCTCCTCGGCGTGCCGCTGACGGCGATCTGCAACGCCGCGTACAGCGACGTGCGCCAGCGTCAGCTTTTCAAGAACATCGTCTATCTCGGCGCGCTGTCCGCGCTGCTGGGCATCGACGCCGCCGAGATCGAGCGCCTGTTGGCCGAGCAGTATCGCGGCAAGGAGGCGCTGCTCGAATCGAATCGCAAGGCGCTCGCGATGGGCCGTGATCACGCGCTCGCCCATTTCGACTGTCCGATCGGCCTGTCGGTGGCGCGCCGCGACGCGGTGGGCGAGCGCATCTTCATCGACGGCAACTCGGCGGCCGCCCTCGGCGCCGTGTACGGCGGCGCAACGGTTGCCGCGTGGTATCCGATCACCCCTTCGTCGTCGCTCGCGGAGAGCTTCGCGAAATGGTGCCGCAAGTTTCGCACCGATCCGGTGACGGGCGACCATCGCTACGCGATCGTGCAGGCCGAGGACGAGCTCGCGTCGATCGGCATGGTGATCGGCGCCGCATGGAACGGCGCACGGGCGTTCACGGCAACGTCGGGTCCCGGCGTTTCGCTGATGCAGGAGTTTCTCGGCCTCGCGTATTTCGCCGAGATTCCCGCGGTGCTGTTCGACGTGCAGCGCGGCAGCCCGTCGACCGGCATGCCCACGCGCACGCAGCAGGCCGATCTTCTGTCCTGCGCCTACGCGTCGCACGGCGACACGAAGCACGTGCTGCTGATGCCCGAGGACCCGCGCGAATGCTTCGAGTTCGCGGCGCTCGCGTTCGATCTGGCCGACCGGCTGCAGACGCCGGTGTTCGTGATGCTCGACCTCGACATCGGGATGCAGGACTGGCTCTGCGAGCCGCTCGCGTGGGACGACCGCCGCACGATGGATCGCGGCAAGGTGATGACGGCGGCCGATCTCGACGCCGGCCGCGATTTCGGCCGCTACCTCGACGTCGACGGCGACGGCATTGCCTACCGCACGTATCCTGGAACGCACGCGGCGAAGGGCAGCTATTTCACGCGCGGCACCACCAAGGATCGCTACGCGCGCTACACGGAGGAGGGGCCGGCGTACGTCGACAACATGCAGCGGCTCTTGCGCAAGTTCGAGACCGCGAAGGCGCTGCTGCCGAAGCCCGTGATCACCAGGGCGGAGCAGGCCACGACGGCCGGTGTCGTCTGGTTCGGCTCGACGGGTGCCGCAATGGCCGAAGCGCTCGCCGAGCTCGCGCACCAGGACGTGCACCTCGACCGCATGCGGCTTCGCGCATTCCCGTTCGACGACACGGTTGCCGAGTTCATCGCGGCGCACGAGCACGTGTTCGTCGTCGAGCAGAACCGCGACGCGCAGCTCAAGATGCTGCTCGTCAACGAATGCGGCATCGACCCGGCCAAGCTCACGTCGGTGCTTCACTACGACGGCACGCCGATCACCGAGCGGTTCATCACCCGCGAGATCGGCGAGAAGGCGCGACTTTACAATGTGAAGCCGCTGACGATCCGCAGAACAGGAGGCCGCGCGGCATGACCTATCTCGCGAAGCCGAAGATCCATCACCCGGGCCTGCCGAAGAATTCGCTCGGCTACACGCGACGCGACTACGAAGGCGCCATCTCGACGCTTTGCGCCGGCTGCGGCCACGACTCGATCTCGGCCGCGATCATCCAGGCGTTCTACGAGCTCGACATCGCGCCGCATCGCGTCGCCAAGCTGTCCGGCATCGGCTGCTCGTCGAAGACGCCGACGTATTTCCTCGGCAATTCGCATGGCTTCAACAGCGTTCATGGCCGGATGCCGTCGGTCCTCACTGGCGCTGCGCTCGCCAACCGCGATCTCATCTACCTCGGCGTGTCGGGTGACGGCGATTCCGCATCGATCGGCCTCGGCCAGTTCGCGCACGTGCTGCGCCGCGGTGTCGACATGGTGTACATCGTCGAGAACAACGGCGTGTACGGGTTGACGAAGGGGCAGTTCTCGGCCACTGCCGACAAGGGCAGCAAGAGCAAGCGCGGCGCCGTCAACAGCGACGAGGCGATCGACCTCGTGCTGCTTGCGCTGGCGCTCGGCGCCACGTTCGTCGCGCGCGGCTTCTCCGGCGACAAGGCGCAGCTCGTTCCGCTGATCAAGGCGGCCGTCGCGCATCGCGGCGCCGCGTTCATCGACATCGTCAGTCCGTGCGTCGCGTTCAACAACCACAGCGGATCGACGAAGAGCTACGACTATGTGCGCGAGCACAACGAGGCGGTGAACCGGCTCGATTTCATGCCGGCGCGCGCGCCCATCGAGACCGACTACCCGGAAGGCGGCGTGCGCGAGGTGCAGCTGCACGACGGCAGCACCGTGCGTCTCGCCAAGCTCGACGCCAGTTACGATCCTTCCGACAAGGTCGGCGCGATGGCCTACCTCGAGTCGAGGCGGGCGCGCGGGGAGGTGGTTACCGGCCTTCTGTACGTCGACGAGCAGAGCGACGACATGCATGCGGCGCTGTCGACCGTCGGAGTGCCGCTGAACGCGCTCGGTGACACCGACCTCGTGCCGGGGAATGCGGCGCTCGGAGGCGTCAACGCATCGTTGCGTTAGCTTTGCTGCGCTGCTCGCGGCAACGCTGACCGCTTGTTCGCCGGCGCCGCCGCGGCCGCCGCCCGACGCGCGAATCTACGACGTGCACGCGCAGCGCTTCGTGACCGAGGCGGCGCTCGTCGCCGATCTCGCCGCTGCGCGTTACCGGCTGCTCGGCGAAATCCACGACGACCCTGCGCATCATGCGATTCGCGCGCGGCTGCTTTCCGAAATTGCCCAACGCGGCGCGCATCCCGCGGTCGTGATGGAGCAGTTCGATCTGAACCGCGACGAGGCGCTCCGCGCGGCGCAAAACGCCGGGGGCGACGCCGAGCGGGTGGCAACGGCAGGCGAGCTCGACCGCACGGGCTGGCGATGGCCGCTGCACGAGCCGATCGTCGCGGCCGCGCTCGCCGCGCGGCTGCCGCTCCGCGCAGGCAACGTGTCGCGGCGCGTGCTGACGGGCGACCTCGATGCGATGCTCGAAAAGCATCCGGCATTGCGTTCGCGCCTTCACGCGGCGCCGTGGACCGATGTGCAGGCGCGTAGCCTCCGGGCCGACATCGTCGAAAGCCACTGCGGCATGCTGCCCGACTCGGTCGTCCCGCGGCTCGTCCTGGCGCAGCGGATACGCGACGCCGCGATGGCGCAGGCGCTCGCCGGCGATGCGACGGACGACGGCGCGATTCTCATCGCCGGCAACGAGCACGTGCGCGCCGACCGCGGCGTACCGGTCTACCTCCATGCGCCCGGATTCACCGATGCAGGCGTGCGCTCGGTCAGCGTGGGATTCGTCGAAGCGGGCGCCCGTGACGAGCGCGCCGCCGGTTTCCCACGATCGGCCGTCGCGCAGTATCCAGGATTCGATTATCTGTGGTTCACGCCGAGCGTTGCGCGCGACGATCCCTGTCAGAAGCGCCCGCCGTAGAGCGCCGCCGGATTGTCGACGAGGATCGCGTTGCGGATTGCCGCGTCGTCGACCCATGCGCCGACCAGGTCGAGCAGGTCGCCATCGTTGGGCATGGCGCTGCGCAGATCGGTATGCGGCCAGTCGCTGCCCCACAGCACGCGCTGCGGGTTCGCCCGAACGAGCGCCCGCGCGAGTGGCGCCACGGCGCCGTACCCGCGGCGCTGCCAGTCGACGAGGCGATACGGCGCCGAAAGCTTGACCCAGCACCGGCCCGATTCGACCAGTTGCAATAGTCGCCGAAACCCCGCATTCAACGGTCCCAGGTCTGCCGGCAGGAAGCCCATGTGGTCGATCACGACCGCGACCGGAAGCGTTTCGAGCGCGTCGAAGCTGTCGAACGTCGACGCGTCGATCTGCAGCTGCAGGTGCCACCCGAGCGCGGCGAGACGACCCGCGAGCGCGCACGCGTCGGCCAGCGAAATCCCGCCGGGATTGAGCAGGTTCGCGCGCACGCCGCGCACGCCGGCGGCGCCGAGCGCCCGCAATGCGCGATCGTCGATTGCCGGATCGACGACGGCAACGCCGCGAAAGCGCCCCGGATACCGCGACAGCGCGTCGAGCATCGCGCGATTGTCGCTGCCGTAGATGCTCGGCTGCACGAGCACCGCATGCGTGATGCCGAGCCGATCCATCAGCGCCACGTACGCGTCGATCGGCACTTGCGCCGGCGTATACGAGCGAAGCGCGGCGAGCGGGAAGCGCTCGACGGGGCCGATCGCGTGGATGTGCGTGTCCCACGCACCGGCGGGAACGCGGAAGCGCAGCGGATGCACGGCCGGATCGGGTGCGAGACAGGCGCGATCGTTCATGCCCGTGCCACCGCCGTCCCTTGCGACGCCTGCCGCGGCGAGCCGGAGGGCAGGCGCCCGGCCGCCGTGCGCATTTGACCCGCCGGGCGAAACCTCCAATACTCCCGCCCCACGTGCCCGCTGCCGGCCGGGGATGGAGGTGCCGCCAGCGATGAACAGACGCCGAGGCATGCCGGTATTCCCGCTTCGCATCCGAAGCGATCGAGGTCACGCCGCACAACAGGAGGGCTTGCCATGCAAAGGTTCATCGGCAACAAGGTATTGCGCGCGCTCGTACTCTTTGCTGCCGCGCTTTCGGCGTCCGTTGCAAGCGGCCAGGCGAAGCGCGAGTTCAGCTTCGCCTACGACCAGCCGACGACGACCGCGTATGGCATCGCCGCGAACATCTTCGACGCCAAGTTGAAGGAGCTTTCGGGCGGCACGATGAGCATCAACCAATTCCCGGGCGCGCAGCTCGGCCAGGAGCCGCAGATGCTGCAGAAAATGCGTGCGGGCGACATCGACTTCGTCATCACGTCGACGGCAAATGCGTCGACCGTCGCTCCGCAGGCAGGCGTGTTCTCGCTGCATTTCATCTTTCGCGACCAGGATCATCTGCGCAAGGTGCTCGCCGACCCTGCCATCGCGCAGGAGTTCCGCGACATGGTGAAGGATTCGGTGCAGGGGGCGCAAGTGCTCGGGCTGCTCACGATGGGCATGCGCAACATGTACAGCAAGAAGCCGATCACGTCGATGGCCGACATCAAGGGCGAGAAGGTGCGCGTCCAGGCGACGAAGACCGAGGACACGCTCTTTCCGGCCTATGGTGCGCAGACGGTTCACATGCCGTTCGGCGACGTCTATACGTCGCTGCAGACCGGCGTCGTCAACGTCGCCGAGAACGGCGTGAACGTGTACATGGCCAACAAGCACTACGAGGTGGCGCCGATCCTGTCGATGACCGAGCACGAGGCGAACAACAATTGCCTGTGGGTCAGTGACAAGACGTGGAACAGTCTCACGCCGCAGCAGCAGCAATGGGTGCAGGCGGCGGCGACCGAGGTGAGCAGGACCGAGCCCGCGAAGGCATTGCAGCTCGAGAAGGATTCGGCCGCGAAGCTCTCGAAGATGGGCGTCAAGATCGTCGAGGGCGTCGACAAGGCGGGCTTCATGAAGGCCGCGGCGCCGGTGCAGGACCAGCTTGCCGCCGAGCTCGGCCCGCACGCGGTGAAGCTCCTCAAGATGGTGCGCGACGAGAAGTAGCACGTGATCATGGGATCGGGCAGGCGCGCGAAGCAGCGCCTGCCCGGCATCCTGCGCCCGCCCACGAGCCGCTCGCGGGATTGACGTGGCCGACTTCCGCGCGCTGATCCTCGAGCGGCATCGCCACCTCAAGTGGAAGGCGCTCGATCCGCTCGAGGCACTGCTGATGATCCTGTGCGGCACCTGCATCGCCATGTTCACGCTGACGGTGCTGTGCGACGTCGCGACGCGGCTGATCGGCGCACCGTGGTTGTGGCTGCAGCAGGTTACGACCGCGTTTTTTGCATGGGGCGTGTTCATCGGCATGGCGGCGGCGACCCGGCGCAATGATCATTTTTACCTGACGGAGATCACCAAGCGGATGACCGGTCGGTCGCGCAACTCGATCGAGATCATGAACCGGCTGATCGTGCTCGTGGTGTCGGTGCTGATCGTCGTGTGCGGATGGCAGAACGCCGTGCTCGACCTCGGCAGCTTTCGCATGCCGTCGCTGATTCCGCTGACGGTCTACACGGCGATCGTGCCCGTCGCCGGCGCGCTGATCGCACTCTTCAGCGTCGAGCAGCTCGTCAACGGCTGGCGGCACGGGTTCGCGGGGCCCGAAGACCGCGACGACACGCGCGAGGCGGTGCTGTGACGCACGGCGCAATCCTGTTGCTGATGACGGGCCTTTTCCTGCTGTTCGGCTACATGGGCGTCCCGGTGCCGTTCGCGCTGATCGCCGGCGTGCTGGCGGCGACGGCGTTCACGCAGATCAGCATGCAGTCGATGGTGGGACAGCTCTTCCACGGCATCGACTCCGAAGCGCTGCTCGCCGTGCCCTTCTTCCTGCTCGTCGGCGAGCTGATGGCGTCGTCCGACGTCGCGCATCGGATGATCCGGCTGTCGCAGACGCTCGTCGGTCATCTTCGCGGCGGCCTCGCGCAGGTCGTGACGCTGTTCAGCATGTTCTTCGCCGGCATTTCCGGCTCGTCGACCGCGGATGTCGCCGTACTGAGCCGCACGATCGCGCGCGACATGGATCGCGAAGGCTACGACCGCGCGTTCACGGCCGCACTGATCGCGTCGGCGTCGACGATGGCGAACCTGATTCCGCCGAGCATCATGGCCGTGGTCTACGGTGCGACGGGCAACGTGTCGATCGGGGGCCTGTTCCTGGCTGGCGTCGTGCCCGGCGTGCTGATCGGGATCGGCTTGATGATCTACAGCTACTTCCGGGGTCCGATCGGCATACGCAAGGCACGCGCGCCGCTGACCGAGGTCGTGATCGCCGCGCGCGGCTCGGCGCTGCCGCTCGTGATCCCGGTGATCATCATGGGCGGCATCCTGAGCGGATTCTTCACGCCGACCGAAGCGGGGATGGTGGCGGCCGTGTACATCATCGTCGTGCTGATCCCGCTGCTGCGTCCGGCGCACGTAAAGGAGTTGCCGCGCGACTTCATGTACGCCGGATTGCTCTATTCGCTGCCGCTCGCGGCGGTGGCCGGTGCGTCGGCGTTCGGCTGGATGGTCGCTTACCTGCGCGGGCCCGACATCGTGGCGACCTACATCGGCGGGATCGCGGGCACCGACGGCACGCGGATCATGTTCCTGCTGGTGGCGCTGTTCGTGATCGTCGGCGATTTCATCGATGCGGTTCCCGCGATCATCATCTTCATGCCGATCATCATCAAGCTCGCAGCGCTCGGCGACATCAATCCGCTGCACATGGGCGTCGTCATCATCACTACACTGGTGTTCGGGCTCATCACGCCGCCGTACGGATTGTCGCTGCTCGTCGCGTCCAAATACGTCGGAGTCGGCTTCGGGAAGGCGGTGTTACGCTCGCTGCCGCTTTACGTCGTGTTCCTCGCCACGATCGCATTCACCGTCGTCTTCCCCGACATCGTGCTTTGGCTCCCGAAGCATTTTCTTCCCGAGTCGGTCGGCTGCTTCAAGAGTCCGACCGGTGTCGGTTACATTTGTCCGTGATGGTTGCCTGCTCGCCGCCATGAACGCCTCCGACCATCGCTTGCCGTTCGCTGTGCGTCCGCTGACACCGAACCTCGGCGCGGAGATCCTCGAAGTCACGCTCGCCGACGCGATGACCGACGACATCTTCGCCGGCATTCATCGCGCATTTCTCCAGCATCAGGTGCTGCTCTTTCCCGCGCAGGACGTGCCGCCCGAACGCCAGGTCGCGCTGGCGCGCCGCTTCGGCGAAGTGCAGATCCACGTGATGAACCAGTACCACGCCGACGGTTACCCGGAGCTTTATCGACTGTCGAACCTCGACGCGGAAGGCAAGCCGAACGGACGCCATCCCGACAAGGGCACGCTCGCGTGGCACACGGACGGCTCGTGGCGCCGGCGCTCCGGGCAGGCGACGATCATCTACGGCGAGGTGATGCCGCGCCACGGCGGCGAAACGCATTTCTGCGACATGTATGGCGCGTACGAGCGGCTCGACGCGGCGTGGAAGCGGCGGATCGCGAACCTTCGCGCCGTGCACAACCTCGACTTTTCGCGCAACAGGCGCCATGGCGAAGATCCGATGACCGACGAGCAGCGGCGCGCGACGCCGCCGGTCGATCACCCCGTCGTGCGCACGCATCCGCAGACGAGGCGCAAGTGCCTGTTCCTCGGCGATCATGCCGAATCGATCGTCGGCATGCCGTACGAAGAAGGGCGCGCGCTGATCGAGGAGCTCAATGCGTTGGCGCCGCATCCCGATCTCACCTACGAGCACCACTGGCAACCGGGCGAGCTCCTCGTCTGGGACAACCGCTGCACGATGCATCGCGCCACACCCTACGATCCCGTAACCGAAGGGCGCGTCATCCGCCGCTGCACCGTGCTGGGCGACATTCCGGAGTAGGTCGAGATCCCTCGCGTCGCGCGAGGCGAGGTCTAGAATAGGCGGCATGCCTCGTGCCGTCTGGATCATTCTCGGCGCCGTCGGCGGGCTCGTCGCGCTGCTGTTGATCGGCGTCGCAATCGCCGTCGCAACGGTCGATCCCGGCCGGTTCGTCGCACCGCTCGCGGCGCGCGTCAAGGCCGAAACCGGCCGCGACCTGACAGTGCAGGGGCCGGTCGACATCACGCTGTCGCTCGAGCCGAAGATCGTGCTGCCGGGCGTCGCCTTCGGCAATGCGCCGTGGTCGAAAACGCGCGAGATGCTGACGGCGAAGCGCATCGAGGCGCAGATCGCGCTGATCCCGCTCTTGTCGCGCCGCTTCGAGGTCGTCGAGTTCACGCTGGTCGAGCCGGTGATCACGCTCGAAACCGACGCGAGCGGTCGCGGCAACTGGGAATTCGAAAACGCGAACCCGACTTCCACGGCTGCGCCGGGCGGCGGTGCGGCGGGTGCGGCCGCCATCGGCATCGGCAACCTCGAGATCCGCAACGGCACGCTGAACTATCGCAACGGCGCGACCGGCAAGGTCACGATCGCCTCGATCGAACGCATGACGCTGCGCGCGCGGGACATGCAGGCGCCGGTGGCCGTCGATTTTCGCGGCAAGGTCGACGAAATTCCGGTGGCGCTCGCGGGCGACGTCGGCGCGCCCGACAAATGGCTGCACCAGCAATGGCCGGTTCCGATCGCGCTCAAGGGCGACATCGACGGCAATGCCGTCAAGCTCGACACGAAAATCGCGCGCGCGGGCACGACGACGAGCCTCGACGAGCTGAATGCGGCGTTCGGCGCCATTGGCGCCAAGGGATCGATCAAGGTGATCAACGACGGCTCACGCACGCGCTACGCGGTCGACCTCACGATCCCGTCGCTGTCGCTGAAGGACTTGCCTGCAAAGGCCGAAGTGAAAACGGACAAGAGCGCGAACTCCCCGCCGGCCCAGGGCGCGACCCCGGCGCCTGCAGCGGCCGGCGCGTGGGTGATCCCCGACACGCCGCTGCCAATTGCGCCGTTCGTCGCGTTGAACACCGAGGGATCGATCGCGGTGGGCGAGGTCGTGCTGCGCGACGGCACGCGCGTATCGCAGGTCGGCACGCACTTCACGTCGCGGGACGCGAGCCTCGACGCCAAGTTCACCGCCGGCACGATCCTTGGTGGTTCGATGCACGGCGAGGTGCAGTTCGACGGCCGCAATGCGCAGGCGCCGGGCGTTCATCTGCTGCTCGATGCACAGGACCTCGATCTCGCGGCGCTGGCCGCGGTGGCGGGCATCAAGCGCGAAATCCACGGCGGGCGGGTGCGCGCCGGCATCGACATTCGCGGTCAGGGCGCAACGCCGCATCGCATTGCGGGCACGATGAGCGGGACGATCAGCGTCGTATCGGGACCCGCGACGCTCGGCCGCTCGGCCGTCCAGGGCGAATCGGCGCTCGCGCAAATCGCGGGCGCGCTCGACCCGCTGCACGGCGTCGATACGGCCACCGATCTGCGCTGCGCCGTATTCCGCTTGCCGCTCAGCAACGGCGTCGCGCACGTCGACCATTCGATCGCGATCGAAACCGGCAAGATCGCGGCATCGGCGAGCGGCACGCTGAACTTCCGCGACGAGACGCTCGACCTGACGGTGCAGCCCCAGATTCGGGAAGGCGTGAAGATCGACCTGTCGCAGTTCGCAAGCCTCGTGCGCATCCGCGGCCGCTTCGACAAGCCGGCCGTCGCGATCGATGCCGCACAGTCGGCAAAGACGATCGCGGAGATGGCTGCGCTCGGCGCCACCGGCGGCGGGCTCGCGGTGATCGGGAAGGCGTTGATCTCGTCGACGAGCGGAACATCGGCGCCTTGCGAGGTCGCGATGACCGGCAAGGCGCCGCGCGAATCGGCGCCGCTGTCGTCGTCACGCAAGGCGCCGCCGCGCCCCGATCTTCCCCTGCCGAAGGACCTCGGCAAGGCGCTCGGGGACCTGCTTCGCCGCTAGCCAGCCGCTGGCGAACGGGCGCGCGGCCGCGCGCTCATGGGACTACCTCCGCGCTTCGCGCTCCGGGGCCGATTCGCGCTTGGGACGGCCCCGCGCGCTCATGGGACTACCTCCGCGCTTCGCGCTCCGGGGCCGATTCGCGCTTGGGAC
>DASSVX010000228.1:0-2275 GCA_035705655.1 Casimicrobiaceae bacterium | reverse complement strand
TGAACCTCGGTTGCGGGACGGGTCATCCGTCGTACGTGATGAGCTCGTCGTTCGCGAACCAGGTGATGGCGCAGATCGAGCTCTGGACCGACGCCAAGGAAAACGGCGGCAAGTATCCTGTCGGCGTCTACGTACTGCCGAAGCACCTCGACGAGAAGGTCGCGCGGCTGCAATTGTCGAAGCTCGGCGCGAAACTCACCGAGCTCACCGACAAGCAGGCGCGCTACCTCGGCGTCGATCTCGCGGGACCGTACAAGCCCGACAGCTACCGCTACTAGGCCAGGTTGGTACCTGCCGTGAAAGGGCGCTGACATGCGGATCGCGATATTCGGCACCGGCGGTGTCGGCGGCTATTTCGGCGCCAAGCTGGCGCGAGGTGGCAACGACGTCGCGTTCGTCGCGCGTGGCGCTCATCTCGCCGCGATGCGGGCGAACGGGTTGCGCGTCGAGAGCGCCGGCGGCGATATCGTGGTGCCGAAGGTCGTCGCCACCGACGACCCATCGTCGCTGGCGCCCGTCGACGCCGTGATGTTCTGCGTCAAGCTGTGGGATGTCGAGGAGGCGGCACGGCACATGGCGCCGCTCCTCGCGCCCGGCGGGGTCGTGATTCCGTTCCAGAACGGCATCGACAGTCCCGGGATATTGCGGCGCGTCGTGGGTGACGCGCACGTGCTGGGCGGCGTTGCGTACATTGCGGCCGCGATCGGCGCGCCGGGCGTGATCGTGCACACCGGCTCGATGGCGCGGCTTCGCATCGGCGCATTCGATGCTCGGCTCACGGACCGCGCGCGGGCGTTCGTGCACGACTGCACGGCGGCCGGCATCGCCGCGGAATTCGCCGACGACATCACGCGCGCGATCTGGGAGAAATTCGTGTTCCTCGGTGCGCTGTCCGGGCTTACCTGTCTTGCGCGGCAACCTCTCGGCGTCGTTCGCGGCGACGCCGAACTGCGTGCGACCTTCGAAGCGGCGGTGCGTGAAACCATCGCCGTCGCGACGACGAAAGGCGTCGAATTCCCGCAAGATTTTCCAGACCGGCAGTTGCGTGCCCTCGATGGGCTGCCGGCGGAAATGCGCTCGTCGATGCTCGGCGACCTGGTGGCGGGACACCGCCTGGAAGCACCGTGGCTATGCGGACGCGTCGCCGCTCTTGCGGCGGAAGCGGGCATTGCCGCACCGGTCAACGCGACGATCTACGCCGGGCTGAAGCCGTATGTCGACGGCGCCCCTCACTGACAAGGCCAACGAGCGATGCTGCGCCTGATCGTCACCTGGTTTCTCAACGCCCTTGCGTTGTTCGTGCTGCCCTACATCCTGCCGTCGATCCACGTGGCGAGTTATCGCAGCGCGCTCGTAGCGGCGCTCGTGCTCGGGTTCATCAACACGCTGATCCGGCCGATTCTCGTGCTGCTCACGCTGCCGGTCACGCTGCTGACGCTCGGCCTTTTCATCTTCGTGATCAACGGGCTGCTGTTCTGGTTCGTGGGCTCGTTCATTACCGGATTCACCGTGGACGGCTTCTGGTCGGGCGTGTTCGGCGCGATCGTCTACAGCATCGTCTCGTGGCTGCTCGCATCGCTGATCCGAACGCGTTCCGCGGGCGAAGTATCTTGATGAGCATCGCGCCGCTCTACAGTCTCGAATTCTTCCCTCCGCGAACGCCCGAAGGCGTCGAAAAGCTGCGTGCGGCGCGGCGCGAATTCATGGCGCTGAAACCCGCGTTCTGCTCGGTGACGTTCGGCGCCGGCGGTTCGACGCGCGAAGGCACGCTCGCCACCGTGCTCGAGATCCGCAGCGAGGGGATGGACGGTGCACCGCACGTCTCGTGCATCGGCTCGACGCGCGACGGCATCCGTGAGGTGCTGGCCAAGTATCGCGAGCATGGCATCCGTCATCTGGTCGCTTTGCGTGGCGACCTGCCTTCGGGCAGTCCCGACGTCGGCGATTTCCGCTATGCGAACGAGCTCGTGCGCTTCATTCGCGAAGAAACGGGCGACTGGTTCCACATCGACGTCGCCGCGTATCCCGAAGTGCATCCACAGGCGCGCAATCCCGAGGACGACCTGGCGAGCTTCCAGCGCAAGATCGATGCGGGCGCCGATTCGGCGATCACGCAGTACTTCTTCAACACCGATGCGTACTGGCACTTCGTGGATGAATGCGGGCGCCGCGGCGTCGACGTTCCCATCGTGCCGGGCATCATGCCCATCGGCAGCTTCGCGAAACTGGCGCGCTTCTCGGACGCCTGCGGCGCCGAGATCCCGCGCTGGATCCG
>DASSVX010000227.1:0-15113 GCA_035705655.1 Casimicrobiaceae bacterium | reverse complement strand
TGTCGCCCGGAATGCTGCGCAAGGCGCGCGTGCGCGGCGTGTACGACGTGCTCGTCGAAGGCGAGCTGGTCGACTTCCTGCGCGGCGCGACGGCGCGCTTCGACGTGATCGCCTGCGCCGATACGCTGTGCTATTTCGGCGATCTCGCGCCGGCCATCGATGCCGCGGCATCGGCGCTGCGCGGCGGAGGATGGTTCGGCTTCACCGTGGAGCGTGCCGACGACATCGACACGTACCGGATCAATCCGCACGGCCGGTACAGCCATGCGCGCCGCTACGTCGAGCGTCTCCTCGCCGCTGCGAACCTCCGCGCGCTCGATGTCGCGCCCGCGGTGCTGCGGCGCGAGGCGGGCGCAGAGGTCAACGGCTGGGTGGTGCGCGCAATGCGCGCGCCGTGACGCGCTAGCGCGTCCGTCCGCGGTCCCGCATCAATCGAAGCGCGCACTCGCGCGACCGACGCCGTCGAATTCGACGTCGATCGTCTCACCCGGAAACGCTTCGAACACGCCGGTCCACGTGCCCGCGGTGACCACGTCGCCGGCGCAAAGCGGCGTGCCGCGCGCCGCCGCATGCCGCGCCAGCCACGGCAGCAGGAACAGCAGGTTGCCGAGTGGATGCCCGCCACGCGTTTCACGCACGATCCCGCCATTGCGCCGCACGCGCGCAACGAGTGAAGTCCAGTCGATCGCCGAGGGCAACGCGGTGCCGCTGCCGACGACCAGCGCCCCGTGCAGCCCTTGATCGGCAAGCTTCTGCATCGGGCTCGCGGTATCCCAATCGGCGTAGCGCGGATCGACGACTTCGATGGTCACGAGCCACGCGCCGATCGACGAGATGACGCTGGCGCCGTCGTCGCCGTCGATCGGCGCGCGCAGGCGAAACGCAATCTCGCCCTCGATCAGCATCCGATCGAATGCGCCCGCGGGAAATGTCGCCGGACTGTCGACGACGTGCTGCGACGGCAACGGCGCGGCGTTCGGCAACGCGGCGCGGCTTGCAGCGCCGACCTTCCACGCGCGGGCCGGTGCCGCGGCAAACCAGCCGAGCGCATCGGCGACCGATTCCTGGACCGCGTACGCATCCTCGTCACACCTCGGCACCGGCAAATCCGCGGCCGCCACGCCGATGCGCCCATGCCGCGCATCGACCAGCGCATCGCGGAGCGGCGCGAGGTACTCCGGCAGCGGCGCGGCCGTCATCGGCGGCGTCGATGCGTCAAGCGAGCTCGACCGCGCGCGACGCCTTCGGACCCACCGGTGCGCGATTGCCGCCGAGGATCGCCATCGCCGCGTCCACCCCGCCCGCGCGGTGCGGAACACCCGCGACACGCAAGCCCATCTCGACGCCCGCCAGCGTGCCCATCAGCGTGAGGTCGTTGAAATCACCGAGGTGCCCGATGCGGAACACGCGCCCGGCAAGCTTCGAAAGTCCGGTACCGAGCGACATGTCGAAGCGCTCGAGCACGACACGGCGAAACGCATCGGCATCGTGGCCCTCGGGCATCAGCACGGCGGTCAGCGAATTGCTGTACTCGTCGGGGTTCGCGCACAGAATTTCGAGCCCCCACGCACGTGCCGCCGCGCGCGTCGCTTCGCCGTGACGCGCATGACGCGCGAATACGTTCGGCAAGCCTTCGTCGAGAAGCTGGTCGAGCGCCGCGTCGAGCCCGTACAACAGGTTGGTGGCCGGCGTCGTCGGCCAATAGCCGTTGCGGTTGGCGGCGATGATTTCGTCCCACGCCCAGTACGCCCGCGGCAATTTCGCCTGCTTCGACGCCGCGCGCGCCTTCTCGCTCACCGCGTTGAACGCGAGGCCCGGCGGCAGCATCAATCCTTTCTGCGAGCCGGCCACGGTGACGTCGACGCCCCATTCATCGTGACGATAGTCGATCGATCCAAGCGACGAAATGGTGTCGACGAGAAGCAGCGCCGGATGGCCGGCGCGATCGATCGCCTCGCGCACGCGCCCGATGTTGCTCACCACACCGGTCGACGTCTCGTTATGCACGATGCAGACGGCCCTGATCGCGTGCGTGTGATCGTCGGCGAGGCGTGCGTGGATGGCGCCGGGGTCGGCACCATGCCGCCAGTCGCCGGGAAGGAATTCAGGCTGCAATCCGAGCCGCTCGGCCAGCCGCTTCCACAACAATGCGAAGTGGCCGGTTTCGGCCATGAGCACGACGTCGCCCGGCGACAGCGTGTTGACGAGCGCCGCTTCCCACGCGCCCGTCCCGGAGGCCGCATAGATGACCACCGGCTCGCGCGTCTGGAAGATCGAGCCGATGCGTCCGAGAATCGACAGACCGAGTTGCGCAAACTCCGGCCCGCGATGGTCGATCGTCGGACGGTCGATCGCGCGCAGCACGCGATCGGGAACGTTGGTGGGCCCGGGGATCTGCAGGAAGTGACGGCCCGACGGATGATTGTGGTAGCGGATCATGGCTGAAAAGTGATCGTTGCGCGTCAGCGCATGGGTCAGTGATGATGCCCGTGCGCACCATGCACGTGCCCGTGCGTGATTTCCTCCTGCGTCGCAGGACGGATATCGAGCACCTTGCAGTCGAAACGCAAGCGCTGGCCGGCGAGCTCGTGATTGCCGTCGAGCACCGCCTTGCCCTCTGCAATGTCGGTGATCCGCCACACCATTTCGTTGCCGTCCTGCTCGGCGACGAGATGGCCGCCCACTTCGATGTCGGGCGGAAGCTGCTCGACGGACTCGATGCGCATGAGCCCCGCGTCGTAGTCACCGAACGCATCGTCGGGCTCGAGTGTGACCGACACGCTGTCACCAACCTCCTTGTGATCGAGCGCCGCCTCGACCTTCGGAAAAATGCCGGAGTGACCGCCGTGCAGGTAGGCGATGGGCTCGTCGGTTTCCTCGATCAGCTTGTTGCCCGCGTCGTAGAGCTGGAACGAAAGCGTGACGACCGTGTTGGCGAAGACGTTCATGGATGACAGGGGAAGAAAGGAGTGAGCCCGTGCGCTGCGAGCATGCAACGCACCCGCTCGGTGGACAGGCATTGTACGCCGCGGTTCCGCCCGCGCCGCGGTCCGCGCCGAGCGCCGCCGCCGCTATACTCGCCACCATGCATCGTGCACTGCGCCAACTGCTGGGCGGGCATGCGCCGGCGGCATTCCTGCGCGATTACTGGCACAAGAAGCCGCTGCTCGTCGAAGCGGCGCTGCCCGGATTTCCGGCGCTGCTGACGCGCGCCGAACTCTTCGCGCTCGCGGCGCGTGACGATGTGCAATCGCGCCTCGTGCAGCGAGCGGGCCGGCGCTACACGCAGCACGACGGCCCGTTCAAACGCACGCAGCTCGAGCGGCTGCCGGCGCGCAACTGGACGCTGCTGGTGCAAGGCGTGAACTTGCAGCACGACGGCGCCGACGCGCTGCTGCGCCGCTTCGCGTTCATTCCCTACGTGCGTCTCGACGACCTGATGGTGAGTTACGCGGTACCGGGCGGGGGCGTGGGCCCGCATTACGACTCGTACGACGTATTCCTGCTGCAGGCGTCGGGCCGCAGGCGCTGGCGCTACGGACGCCAGCAGGACCTGCGGCTCGTGGAGAACGCGCCGCTGCGCATCCTCGCGCGCTTCGCGCCGGAGCACGCAGCGACGCTGGCACCGGGCGACATGCTGTACCTGCCGCCCGATCATGCGCACGACGGCGTGGCGCTCGACGAATGCATGACGTATTCGATCGGCTTTCGCGCGCCCGCGCACCAGGAGCTCGCCGAGGCCTTTCTCGACCATCTGCGCGACACGCTCGACGTGTCCGGCCGCTACGCCGATCCCGGTTTGCGTCCGGCGAAAGCGCCCGCGCGAATCGAGCGCACGATGCAGCGGCGTGTCGCACGCGCCCTTGCTGCGATCCGCTGGAATGACGACGACATCGCGCGCTTTCTCGGCCGCTACCTCACCGAGCCGAAGCCCGAAGTCGTTTTCACCGCGGCCGCGCACTGCTCGCGTGCGCGATTCGCGCGCCGGATGGCGCGCGTGGGCGTGCGACTCGACCGGCGCACGCAACTGCTGTACGACAGCGCGCGGTGTTACATCAATGGCGACGAGCTGCCGCTACCCGCCTCGGGCGCCGACGATTTGCGAACGCTCGCCGATCGGCGCACGCTTCCGCCACGCGTCTTTGCGCGCCTTTCGCCGGAGCTCGTCGCCATCCTTTACGATTGGCATCGCCATGGCTTCCTCGTCGACACCGCCTGACACGCCGCTTCCGCCGCCCCCCGGGCTCCCGCGCGAAGCGCGGCTCGATTCGCTTGCCGACCTCGATCGCGCGCACGACGAAGTGATCGCGCTCGCACAACGGCACATCAAGATTTTCGACACCGACCTGTCGGGCGGCCGCTGGAATACGGCCGATCGCTGCGATGCATTGTCGTCGTTCCTGCGGCGCATGCCGGGCGCGCGCCTCGACATCATCGTGCACGACACGCGCTGGATCGAATCGTCCGGTGCGCGGCTTTGCGCGCTGCTCGTGCGCCACGCGCACGCGATGAAGGTGTATCGCACGGGGGCGGCGGCGCGTGCGGCGATGGACCCGCTCGTGATCGTCGACGACCTGCACTTCGTGCATCGGCACCACATCGATTGGCCGCATGGATCGCTGTCGATCGGCAGTCCCGAGCGCGCCAAGGCGCTCGTCGACCGATTCGACGAGATCTGGGCGACCGGCGAGCCGGGCATGAGCGCCAACGTCCTCGGCCTGTAAAAGCCGGACCCTGCGCCTTTGTCCTACGGCCGGTTCATGCAGTGCCCTATGGAGCGCGCCCCGCACGGCGGGGACAATAACTGATCGGGGATCGCAATGCGGCGCCGCCGCGCGCCGGTCTCGATCCCTTCCTCCAAGGAGAAACCGATGAGACAAGCATTCAAGATGAAACTGCTGGCCGGCCTGTTCGTGCCGGCACTCGCCCTCGCCGCGGGCACCGCCTATGCGACGGGGACCGACAAGATGAAGGGCGATGCGTCGGCAAACGCGACGACCACCACGCCGGCCACGCCGAGCAGCAGCATGGACAACGGCATGAAGAGCGGAACGTCGAGCGCCGATGCGAGGTTTGCGCGGCTCGACACCAACCACGACGGCAAGCTGAGCAGTTCCGAAGTGGCCGCCGACACGAAGGTGCATGCGATGTGGAAGAAACTCGACACGAACAACGACGGTACGGTCAGCAAGTCCGAGTTCGAAGCCCACGCGTCGGACCTCGAGTAACACGTACTCGAAGTGGCACGTAATCGTTGCGCCAGCGCGTGGCGCAACGATCGGCAACGGCGGGCGGCGCCTGGCGCAGTCCGCCGTTGTGCTTGTAGCGCTCCGCAAGCTGCCTGGCGCAGTCCGCCGCTGCGCCCATCGCGGTCCCGCAGGGAATGCCTTGCGGGAGCGGCGCCTTGTTACAGCGGCACGCCGATGCGCCGTCCCACCTCGCGATAGTGCTCGATCACTTCGCCCAAGTCGCGCCGGAAGCGATCCTTGTCGAGCTTCTCCCCGGTACGCGCATCCCACAGCCGGCATCCGTCGGGCGTGAACTCGTCGCCGAGCACGAGCTCGCCGCGGAGGTCGTCGAGCGGATGGCCGAACTCGAGCTTGTAGTCGACGAGGTCGATGTCAGCCGCGAGGAAGAGCGGCTTCAGCACGGCGTTGACGCGGTGCGTAAGCGCCTTCATCTGCGCGATCTCGCCCGTCGTGGCCCACTCGAGCATGCGGATGTGATCGTCGTTGACGAGCGGATCGTGCAGCGCATCGCTCTTCAGGAAGAATTCGAAGATGGGCTCCGGCAACCGCCTGCCCTCGTCGATGCCGTAGCGCTTGGCCATCGAGCCGGCGCAGATGTTGCGCACGACGCACTCGACGGGGATCATCTTCATCGCCTTGACGAGTGATTCGCGCTCGTTCAGCAGCGACACGAAGTGCGTCGGTATGCCCGCCGCGGCGAGCTTGCCCATGACGAACCCGTTGATCCGGTTGTTCGTCTCGCCCTTGCCGTCGAGCTTCGCCACCTTCGCGCCGTCGAACGCCGACACGTCGTCGCGGTAGTGCATTACGAGCCGCGCAGGATCGTCCGTCGCGTAAACGGTCTTCGCCTTGCCACGGTACAGCTCCTGGCGCTTCTCCATGTCTGCCTGCTCCTCCAAAAGTCCCTACAACCCGCGCCATGCAAAGCCGTCGTGCTGGTCGGCGATGCCGATCCAGTCGGGCGCGCAATTGATCGCCTGCGATAACGCCGCGCGCGCCCGTTCGGGTGTGTTGTTCTGCTGTGACAGGTGCGCGGCGACGACGTGCTGCAGGCGCGACGTGTCGAGCGCGGCGAGCAGCGCGGCCGCCGCCTCGTTGTGCAGATGGCCGAGGCGGCTCGCGATCCGCTGCTTGAGCGGCCACGGGTAGTCGCTGCCCTCGAGCATGCCGAGGTCATGGTTGCACTCGAGCACGAGCGCGTCGCAGCCGGTGAGGCTCGCCTCGACGTGCGGCGTCGTCGCGCCGATGTCGGTCAGCACGCCGAGGCGATGCGCGCCGTCGCCAACGACGAACTGTACCGGCTCGCGCGCATCGTGCGGCACCGGGAAGGGCCGCACCTCGATCATGCCGATGGCGAACGTGTCGTGGCTGTCGAAGCCGAATACGTGCTGCAGCCGGCCGATTCGCTCGCTTGCCATTTCCAGTGTGCCGAACGTAAGCCACACGGGAATCCGGTAGCGCGCGGCGAATGAGGCGACGCCGCCGATGTGATCGGCGTGCTCGTGCGTGACGAGGATCGCGCTGACCGATTCGGGCACGACGCCGAGACGCAGCAGGCGCGCGACGGTGTCGCGCACGCGGAAGCCGCAGTCGATCAGGATGCGGGTGTCACCGACTTCGACGACGAGTGCGTTGCCTTCGCTGCCGCTGCCCAGGGAGGCGAAGCGCATGGCGCGCGAAAGCGCCTGTTACTTGAGCTGGTCGCGCAGCAACGCAAGGATGCGATCGCTCGCGGGCGACCGATCGGGCTTGCCGGTGGTGTCCTCGACGACGACCGTGCTTTGCGGCGACGCTTCCGCCACCTTGATCCGGTATTGCTCCGGCTTCTCCTTGTCGTCGTCCTTCTTCCAGAACGTGAAGAGCTTCGACAGGAAGCCCTTTTCGCGATCCTTCCGCGCCATCTCCGTGTCGGGATCGGCGAAGCGCACGAAGTAGGTGCCGCTGGACCGGTCGCGATCGACGACGGTGAACCCCGTCCGATCGAGGGCGAGGCCGACACGGCGCCAAGCGCGATCGAACGGATCGTCGACGACGAGCTTCGACAGGCCGTCGGCCTTTTCGAGCCGCGCGTGCTGCGGCGCACTCGCTGCCGCACTCGGCGAAGTGGCCGCCTCGGCCACGGCTTCGGGCGTGCCGAAGCGCATCATCAGCCGCGACAGCATCTCGGCCTCGAGACCCGGATTCGGCGGCATCAGGCCCCACGCGAAACCCGCGCCCTGCACATTGTCGATTTTCGTCGTCGGCACCTGCTCCATGCCGCGGTGCGACACGTAGATTTCCACGGTGCCGGGATCGGCGCCACGCTCGATGCGCGTGCGGAACTTGTCGCGCTTGTACGTCGAGTAGAACACGTCGACGTACTTGCCGATGTACTTGCGCAGGATGTCCTGCGGGATCTCGGCGCGGTTCTCGGCCCAGTCGGTTTCCATGATGCCGACCGCCGGCTGCTCGGTGGCGATGACGAAGCCCGAGTCGGTCCAGAACTTGCGCACCGTCGACCACGCCTGCTCGGGCGTCGCGTTCACGACGAGCCAGCGCTGCGTGCCGGCGCGAGCCACGTGCGCTTCGCTGTTCACCGGCAGCAGCTCCGACTGCTTCGGACGCGTCGCATCCTTCGCCGCGAGCTCCGACGCGGACGACACGGCGTAACGATCGTCGTATTGCGGCGCGGTGAGATCGGGCGGCAGCTCGAGCGATGGCGTAGCACTCGCCGAGGACTTGTAGTCGATGCGTTTGCTGAGCGACGGCATCGATTCGCAACCGGCCAGCGACAGCATGACGACGAGAAAGAGCGCGCAGGCGCGCGCCGCGGAAATCGATGGATTCATCAGGAATAAACCTTGAGTTCGGGCCGGCCGATGCACTGCGCGTCGCGCAGCGCCGTGCGCACGGCGTCGTGGTGCTGCGGCGACAAGGGCGTCAATGGCAGCCGCAGCGCATTATGGATCAATCCCATCTCGGCAAGCGCCCACTTGACCGGGATCGGGTTCGCTTCGACGAACAATCGCGCATGCAGGCCGGAGAGCCGCGCATTGCGCCGGCGGGCGGTAACGACATCACCGGCAAGCGCGGCTTCGCACACCTCGCTGACCTGCTTCGGCGCGACGTTGGCCGTGACCGAGACGACGCCGTTGCCGCCGAGCAGCATGAAGGCGAGCGCCGTGTCGTCGTTGCCGGAATAAAGCGCGAATTCATGCCCGGCCGGCAACCGGTTCTGCAAATCGACGAGACGTACCAGGTCGGACGTCGCATCCTTCATTCCGGCGATGCCCGGAACCTGTGCAAGCCGCAGCACGGTGTCGGTCGACAGATCGGCGACCGTGCGGCTCGGCACGTTGTACAGGAGCACGGGCAGGTCGACGCTCTCCGCGATCGAGCGGAAGTGCCGGTACATGCCTTCCTGCGTCGGCTTGTTGTAGTACGGCACGACCGACAGGCACGCGGTCGCGCCCGCCCCCTTCGCAAAGCGCGTGAGCGCGATCGCCTCCGCCGTCGAATTGCCGCCGGTACCGGCGATGACCGGCAGCCGGCCTGCGGCGTGTTCGATGGCGCACTGGATGAGCCGGCAATGCTCGTCGACGTCGACGGTGGGCGACTCGCCCGTCGTGCCGACGATGACGATGCCGGCGGTGCCGTTCGCAACGTGGAAGTCGATCAGCCGGCGAAGCGCCTCGAGATCGAGCGCGCCGCCCGGCTGCATCGGCGTCACGATCGCGACGAGACTGCCTGAAAGCATGAACCGTTTCCTGCAAAAGCGGGGATTCTACCCGATTCGCCTCGTGCGCCATGCGCGTGCCTGGCGCAAATCGGCGCAGCGTCAGCCTGCCTGCGCGGGCAGCGGCGGCGGCCATCCGCGTGCGCGGCCGATCGCGGCAATGCGCTGCATCACCGCGACGCGATCGCCGTCGACGCGTCCCTGCTCGAACGCGACGACGAACAGCCGCTCGCGGACGATGTCGAGCAACTCGTTTTCGCGCAGCAGGAAAGCGGGATTCGATGGCCGCCCGAACGCTTCGTTGCCGGTTGCGAACGTCTCGTAGAGCAGTGCGCCATCGGGCTTCAGCACGCGCAGCAACTCTGCAAACGCGGGCCGATGCAGGTAGTGGACGACCACGATCGCATCGTACGTGGCATCGGCGAATGGCCACGGCCCGCCTTCGAGGTCGGCCACCTGCGTGGCGACGCCGCCGACGCCGGCAAGCGTTCCAAGCGCGTCGGCGTCGATGTCGACCGCATGGACGCGCGCGCCTTGCGCGGCAAGCCATCGTGCATGACGCCCGTGGCCCGCGGCGACGTCGAGCACGTGCGCTCCCGGCGGCAGGAGCGGCGCGAAGCGGCAGATCCACGGCGAGGGCGCGAGCGGGCGATGTCCGTTCATTCGCGTGCCGCCTCTTCGGTCAGCCAGCCGAGGAACGCCGCAACGTCGTCGCGCTCGGCCGCCCGGGCGGCAGCGAGGGCGAAGTAGCTTCGCGCGGATTCGTACTTCTTCGGGAACGGCGCGACGAGCCGCCCGTCGCGAAGATGCTCGGCAATCATCGGCAGACGGCCGAGCGCCACGCCCTGTCCGCCGACGGCGGCCTGCACGACCTGATCGTAGATGCGAAAGCGCAGCGCACCCGCCGGCTTCAATCCGGGCTGGCCGTTCGACGTGAGCCAGCTGCGCCAGTCGAGCCACGGCGTACGCCCCTCGGGATCGTCGAGATGCAGCAGGACGTGGCGCGTCAGGTCGGCCGGTGCGCGAAGCGGCGACGCGCCGAACGCGATCTTCGGGCTTGCCACCGGCGTCATCCGTTCGCCGAAAAGGCGCAGCGCATTCGCGGGGGCGCCCGAATCGGGCAGGTAGCGCACGGCGATGTCGACGTCGCCGCGCGCAAGATCGACGACGCGATCGTCGGCCGACACGTAGACCTCGACATCGGGATAGCGCGCGCGAAAGGTCGCAAGACGTGGAATCACCCAGAGCGACGCGAACGACACCGTCGTCGACAGCGTGAGCCCCGGCGTGCGCGTGGACTCGTGCAGCCGTGCCGCGGCCGCCGCGAGCATTTCGAGCGCCTCGGTCACATCGCGATGAAATACCGCACCCGCCGCGGTCAGCGCCAGCGCGCGGTGCCGGCGCTCGAAGAACGCGATGCCGAGGGCGTCCTCGAGCGCCTTGATCTGGCGCGACAGTGCCGATTGCGTGACGAAGAGCTCCTGTGCCGCGAGCGTGAACGAAAGGCGGCGTCCGGCGGCCTCGAAGCCGCGAAGAAAATCGAGCGACGGCAACGCGCGGAGCGTTCTATGCATGCGTTCCATGCATGCTATCCATTCGAATTGAGCGTTTGAGCGACGGCGGGCGGCGCCGCAGAATCGTAGTCGTCGATTCCGTGGGGTGCCTCCGGTGCCTCGGGGATGTCGAATGACCTGTACGCATTCTACTGGAGGTTTGCCATGGCCTGCTTCGAATCCGGAACGATCGTCAGTCTCCCTGCGCGCGAAGCGATTACGCTCCCCCGCGTGGGCGGCACGACACTGCGCGTCACGCAAGGCGTCGTCTGGCTCACCGAGGAGAACGACCGGCACGACGTCGTGCTGCGTCCCGGCGACAACTGGCTCGTCGAGTCGGACGGCGATACGGTCGTCGAGGCGCAAAACGACGCCATGTTCTGCGTCCTGGGCCGCAAAGCCGAATCGCTGAAGCTGCCGTCGCGTGTTCAACCGCGCAGCAAATTCGCGAGGACGCTCGCGTCGTTCCTTGTCGCGCCCGCGCGGCGCGTTCCCTACTTCTGATCCGAACCCGGGGAGATTCGATGCCACTCGTCACCGTCACCCTGCAGAAGCCGCGAAGCGCCGAGGCGACGTCGGCCATCCTCGATGGCGTGCATAAAGCGCTGGTCGCCAACGGCGTGCCCGAGACCGATCGATTCCAGCGTGTGCTCGAGCTCGATTCGCGCACGTTTCGCTACGACGCGACCTACCCCGACGTCGCGACGGCGCGCGGCGCCGAGTTCGTGCTGATCGAGATCCTGTGGTCGGTTGGACGCAGCGCAAAGATCAAGCGCAAGGTGACGGCGGACATCATCGCCGCCCTCGCGCGCGATCCCGGGCTCGATGCGGAGCAGGTGATGATCGTCTTCGTCGAAACCGCGTGGGAGAACTGGGCATTCGCCGGCGGGCGGCTGCTGCACGCCGGATAACCGGCAACGATCGCGGCCGATGTAAGCTCACGCATTTGCCGCAAGACCTGCTCGCCACCAACCCGCCGACGATCGTCGAATCGCTGCGCCGCAGCTTCCCGGGCGGCTTCGCGTTCGTCATGGCGACCGGCATCGTATCGCTCGCCATGCAGGCGCAGGGGCTCCCGGCGGTTGCGCACGCGCTATTCGCCGTCAACCTCGTCGCCTACGCGCTGCTGTGGCTTGCCGGCATTGCGCGGCTCGCGCATTCGCCACGCGCCGTGGCGCGCTCGCTCGGTGACCATGTCACCGGGCCCGCGTTCCTGACGATCGTTGCCGGCACCTGCGTGCTCGGCGCGCAATGCGTGGCGCTCGCCGGTTCGCTCGCGGTCGGCGCGGCGCTCTGGGTTGCTGGCCTCGTGCTGTGGGCGATCCTCGTCTACGCGTTCTTTGCCGCCGTCACCATCGTGGAGCCCAAACCGCGGCTCGAGCATGGGCTGGACGGCTCCTGGCTTCTCGCGACGGTATCCACGGAAGCGGTCGCGGTGCTGGGGACGATGACGGCGAGCGCGTTTCCGCGGCCCGACATCGTGATGTTCGCGTGCCTCGTGTTTTTTCTCGCCGGCGCGATGCTCTACATCCTCGTCATCGGGCTCATCTTCTTCCGCTGGACGTTTCGACCGATGGGCGCGCACATGCTGACGCCCACGTACTGGATCAACAATGGGCGCGGTCGCCATCACCACGCTCGCGGGAGCGCATCTGATCGCGGCGTCACCCGACTACGCCTTCCTCGCGGACACCGGTCATTTCCTGGCCGCGTTCACGCTGTTCTTCTGGGCGACCGCCTCGTGGTGGATTCCGCTGCTCGTGGTGGTCTTCGCATGGCGGCACCTGCATCAGCGAACGCCGATACGCTACGACGCGCAATACTGGTCGCTCGTGTTCCCGCTCGGCATGTACAGCGTCGCAACGCGCGACTATGCGCAGCAGACGCGGCTCGCCTTCCTCTATCCGGTCGCGACGTGCGCGGCGTACATCGCGCTCGTCGCATGGCTGCTCACCGCCGCGGGCCTCGTGCATCGATTGCTGCAACGGCCCGGCGAAGCGTCCGCCTCGCGCTGACAGCAGGCTCGTAACGCGCTTCGCGGGCGAGCATTTGTTGCAGGCTGCCGACACCTCGCTCATGCGCTGCGCTGGAGCGGCAGGCTGGATCGTCCCGGTATGGAATCTGCGTCGTTAGCACGACGCAACCTATCCCGCGGAGGAGATCATGGCAGCAACGTTTGTTGCACGGGCCAACAGCCGAACCATCGATTGGGGCATTGCGATCCTCGTGGGCATTGTCGCGATCGTCGTATTCGCCGTCATCGAAATGGCATTTTCGTGGGCGATGCGCGGCGCGTCGCCATGGCAGCCGCTCGTCGTGTTCGGGACGGTGGCCCTGCACGCGCTGATGCCGTCGGCGCACGTGGGAGGCGGCATCAGGACGATGCTTGTCGGCGCTGCGCTGCTGCTGGCGCTCGGCGCGCTTTCGGGCATCATCCTCGCGTACATCGTCGATCGCATCGGCGTGGCAGGGGCGGCCATCGCGGGGGCGATCTTCGGTCTTGCGATGTACGCGGTGGACCTGTACGGCGTCGCGCGGCTGCTCCCGGCGCTGCTCGACCTGCGCGACTGGATGAGCGCACTGGCCTATGTGTTGCAGGGTGCCCTCACCGCCGCGCTGTACAAGGTGATGACGCGCGACGAAGCGCCCGCTGCGAGCGCGGACGTCGGACACGACCTGCGCGATTTGCGCGACGTGCGGCTGGTGTAGGCCGCGTTGGTGAGATCGGGGTCAGAGCTGTAATTCGAGATCGGGGTCAGAGCTGTAATTCGCGGCGCATTGTGCGTTAGAACGCCGCCAATGGATCGCGAATTACAGCTCTGACCCCGATCTCATAACGACGCGCCGCGAATTACAGCTCTGACCCCGATCTCGTCAGGCGTGGACCGCCTGCGGCTCGACGCTTTTGTCGAACACGATGTGGCCACCCTTCTCGCGCACGTGAATGGTGTCGCCGGCGGCGAACGCGCCTGACAGGATTTCCTTCGCGAGCGGGTTCTCGATCTCCTGCTGGATCGCGCGCTTGAGCGGCCGCGCGCCATACACCGGATCGAAGCCCGCCTGCGCGACGTGCTCGAGCGCCGGCTCTGCAACCTCGAGCCGGATGTCGAGCTTCGAAAGACGTTGCTCGAGCGCACGCAACTGGATGCGCGCGATGCTGGCGATCTGCGCCTGCGCGAGCGGATGGAACACGACGATCTCGTCGATGCGGTTCACGAACTCGGGCCGGAACGTCGCCTTCACCTCGGCCATCACCGCGATCTTGATGAGCTCGGGATTGTCGCCGTTGTCGGTCATCTGCTGGATCCTGTGCGACGCGAGGTTCGACGTCATCACGATCACCGTGTTGCGAAAGTCGACGGTGCGGCCCTGCCCATCGGTCAGGCGGCCGTCGTCGAGCACCTGCAGCAGCACGTTGAACACGTCGGGGTGCGCCTTCTCGATCTCGTCGAACAGAATCACCGAGTACGGCTTGCGGCGCACGGCTTCGGTCAGATAGCCGCCCTCCTCGTAGCCGACGTAACCGGGCGGCGCACCGATCAGCCGCGCGACCGAGTGCTTCTCCATGAATTCCGACATGTCGATGCGCACCATCGCCTGGTCGCTGTCGAACAGGAACTCGGCAAGCGCCTTCGTGAGCTCGGTCTTGCCGACACCCGTCGGGCCGAGGAACAAAAAAGACCCATACGGGCGATTGGGATCCGAGAGCCCGGAACGCGAGCGCCGGATCGCATCGGAAACGAGGCGCACCGCCTCGTTCTGGCCGATCACCCGCTGATGCAGCCGCGTCTCCATCTGCAGAAGCTTGTCGCGCTCGCCCTGCATCATTTTCGACACCGGGATGCCGGTTGCGCGCGAAACGACCTCGGCGATTTCCTCGGCGCCGACCTGCGTGCGCAGCAACTGCGGCTTCTTCTCCTGCTCGATCGCGAGCCGGGTGTCGGCCTTGCGCAACTGCGCCTCGAGCTGCGGTAACTGCCCGTACTGCAGCTCGGACATCTTCTGCCAGTCGCCCTTGCGCTTCGCCTCGTCCATCTGAAGCTTGATTTTGTCGATCTCCTCCTTGATGTGCTGGCTGCCGGCGACCTGCGCCTTCTCGGCCTGCCACACCTCGTCGAGATCGGCGTACTCGCGCTCGAGCCGCTTGATCTCGTCCTCGATGGCATTGAGCCGCTTGCGCGACGCCTCGTCCTTTTCCTTCTTGACGGCTTCACGCTCGATCTTGAGCTGGATCATCCGCCGGTCGAGCCTGTCCATCGCTTCCGGCTTCGAATCGATCTCCATCTTGATGCGCGCCGCGGCCTCGTCGATCAAATCGATCGCCTTGTCGGGCAGGAACCGGTCGGTGATGTAGCGGTGCGAAAGCTCCGCGGCGGCCACGATCGCGGGGTCCGTGATGTCCACGCCGTGGTGGACTTCGTACTTCTCCTGCAGGCCGCGAAGGATCGCGATGGTGTCCTCGACCGAGGGCTCATCAACCATGACCTTCTGGAAGCGGCGCTCGAGCGCGGCATCCTTCTCGATGTACTTGCGGTATTCGTCGAGCGTCGTGGCGCCCACGCAATGCAGCTCGCCGCGCGCGAGCGCGGGCTTGAG
>DASSVX010000226.1:0-5815 GCA_035705655.1 Casimicrobiaceae bacterium | reverse complement strand
GGCCGCCTTCGCCGGCGTGCGGATTGAGACCGCACACGGCGATGCGCGGCTCGGCGACGCCGAAGCGCGCCGACAATTCGTGCCGCACGATCGCGAGCGTCTCCTCGACAGCCCTTTGCGTGATCGCATCCGCCACGGCCCGAAGCGGCAGATGCGTCGTCACGAGCGCGACGCGCAGCGCATCGGGGCCGCTGCCGCTCACCAGCATCATCACCACACGCGGCGTCCCGGTGCGCGCGGCGAAGAACTCGGTGTGCCCCATGAACGCAATGCCGGCATCCTGGAAAACGCTTTTCTGCACCGGCCCCGTGACAAGGGCGGCAAACGCGCCCGTTGCACACGCATCGCACCCGGTCTCGAGCATCGACAGCACGCTCCGCGCGTTGGTCGGGTCGGGATGTCCGGGCACCGCCGGCGCAGCCAGCGGCTGATCCCATACTTCCATCGCGTTGCCGAGCGGCGCGAACGCGAGCGGCTGGTAGCGCACATACCGGGCGGCGGCGCCGATGCGTTCGGCGCGAGCGGCGAGCAGATCGAAATCGCCGAGCGCGACGAGCCGCGCGGGGAAGGGCTGTGCGCGGTGGCGTTCGGCGAGCCGCGCCACGAGCTCGGGACCGATGCCGGCGGGTTCCCCGGAGGTGATCGCGACCGTGGGGTGCGTGCCCATCAAAGCGGAAGGACGTTCACCGCGGACGCATCGCCGAAGACCTGCACGTCGACGTTCAGCATCGCGCGCACCGTGTGCCCGGTGAGGCGGTCGGCTGCGACGCTTACCTGCCGGTACCCGGCGAGCGGTTGCGCCGGCTTGCCGAACAGCCAGAGTGCTTCGAGCGGAACCTCGACGTTGATCTCGCCGGTGTGCTGGACCGCCCGACCGAGCGGCAACGCGAAGCCTTCGCGGCCAAACACCGGGAACTGGTCGAGCTTCGCCGCATAGCGCAGCACTTGCGAGCCCGGGTAGCGGGCGCGCGTGTTGAGGTCGTACCACGCGCCGGGAGGCAGCGCGATATCGACCTCACCGCCTTCGCGCACGATCGGGGCGACGAGCAACGCATCGCCGCACATGAATTGCGTCTCGAAGTCGCGCGCGAGGCGGCTGTCGGGAAACGCAAGTGGCATCGCCCGCGACACCGGCAGACCCGTCTGTCGCGCCTGCCCGATCGCCTGCTCGAGATACGGGATCAACCGGTAACGCAGTGCGAGCCATTTGCGTGCAATGCCCTCGGCCTCCGCGCCGAAGGCCCACGGCTCGCGCTCGCCGGCGCCGTTCAGGCGCATGTGCGAAAAGAACACCGCGGCTTGCAGCCAGCGCACGAACAGCTCCGCCGACGGCTGCGACGAGCCGTAGAAGCCGCCGACGTCGGAGCTGTGATACGGATTGCCGCTCATGCCGAGCGAAAGCGCACCGCGAACCGATGCCGACAGGCCCTCCCAATCGCTTTGCGGCGAGCCGCCGAAGCCGATCGGGTAGCGCTGGCTGCCCGCCCAGCCGGCGCGACTCCAGATCATCGGCGGGCCGTCGGACGGCTTCTGGAAACGCGCCGTCGCCTCGTAAACGCAGCGGTTGTAGAGCAGTGGATACACGTTGTGCAGCCGTGCGCCGGAATCGCCGTTGAACGCAACCGCATCGTCGGGCACCTGCTCGCCGTATTCGCTCGCGATGACGTCGACGCCATCCTCGAACAGCGCGAGGTGCTCGTCGCGCCACCACGCGAACGCATCGGGATTGGTGAAGTCGACGATCCCGCTCTCGGGCATCGGCGGCGCAGCGCGGTCGGGTTGCGCAGCGTCGCTCCACGCGTGCACGTACGGATCGCCTTCCGGAGTCAGCAACAGGTATTGCTGCGATGCGAGGTCCTGGAACAGCGGCGAGTCGACCGACACGTGCGGGCATTCCGATATGCACACCCGGAAGTCGTGCGCCTTGATCTTCGCCAGCGTGTCGACGGGATCGTCGATGCGCTGCGCGTCCCACGTGAAATCGAAGCGGGTGTTCGGATCGGACGTCGTGCCCGCATCGAGCATCAACACATCCGACGGGATCTTGCGTTCCCGCAGCCGCGTCGCGACGCCGATTGCCGCGTCGGCGCTGCCATACGAGGCACGCGACACCCAGAGCCCGAGGCTCCAGCGCGGCACGGCGGCGGGCCGGCCCGTCAACTGCGTGTAGAGATCGACGATCGCGCCCGGCGATTCGCCGGCAAACACGAAAAGGTCGAGCGCTTCGTCTTCGACCATCATCGCGTAGCTGCGATGCGACCAGTCGGGGTGGCCGACACCGTGGGTGACCATTCCGGGGGTGTGAACGAACGTGCCCCAGGCACCCCTGCCGCATCCGGTGCTCCACGCGAACGGCGTTCCCTTGTACGCGCGCCCGGTGTTGACGCCCTGCGCATCCTGCACGTGCGAATGAATGAGTTGTCCGCGCTTGTTCAGTGGTCCGAATTGCTCGCCGAGCCCGTACACCGGTTCACCGGTCGTGAGCGCGAACGCGGCCGACCACAGGCCGCCCTGTCGCAGGCGGCCGAGCGTCGGCAACCTGGCGCCGCCGTCGAGCTTTTCGTCGGTGATCGAGCGCAGAACGACGTGATCCTTCCACAGCACGCGAAGCGTCAGCGGCGAGCCGCGCAATTCGAGCGCCGAATCGCCGGCGCTGAAGGTCCACGACCCCGGTGCGCGCTGCGCGATCGTGCACGCCTTCGGGCGCGCCGCGAGGATGCCGTAATCGGGACGCGTGCTCGGCCCGACGCGCAAACGAAACATGCCCGCGCCGAAGCATTCGACGTCGAGAACGTCGCCGCTCGACGTTGCAAACGCCGCACCGGCCGCGGTGGCTCCGAGGCTGTGCGGAACATCGAGGCGCAGGTAGTGAGCTGGGTCGAGCTGCATCGGCCGTTACGCGCGCACCTGTGCCTCGGGCATCCCCGGCGTTTCGACGCGCATCGCGAAGATGCCGCCGCTCTGCGGGAATCGCGCCAGCTCCGCCGCGTCGCGCTTCTGCCGCGCGGTCGTCACGAACAGCGTGCGCAGGTCGGCGCCGCCGAACGCGCACATCGTCGGGCACATCGCGGGCAGCGGATGCTCGGCGACGGTGACTCCGTCGGCTGCGAGCTCGACCAGCTTGCCGCCGCCGTAGTGCGCTGCCCAGTAATGTCCGGCGCGGTCGACCGTGCCGCCATCCGGGCGCTCGCCCGCGCCGGTCCAGTGGGCGAACGCGCGCGCATGGCTCGGCGTCCCGGACGCCTCGTCGTAGTCGAACGCGCGAATGGTTTGCGCAGGCGTGTCGGCGTGATACATCGTGCGCCCGTCGGGACTCCACGCCAGGCCGTTGCTGATCGTCATGCCGCCAAAGAGGCGCGTCAGCGCGAAATCGCCGTCGAGTCGGTACAGCGCCGCCCCATTCGCATCGCGCTTCTCGTTCATCGTGCCGACGACGAAACGGCCCTGCAGATCGCAGCGGCCGTCGTTGAAGCGAAAGTGCGTCGTGTCGTAGGGCGCGTCCGCGACGCGACGCACGAGCCGCCCGTCGGGATTGCACAACCAGACGCCGCTGCGCAGCGCGACGACGAATCCGCCGCCGTCGCGGAACGCGTAGCATCCGATCGATTCGGGCATCGGCATCGCCACGTTCTCGCCGATCAAAGGGTCGAAGCGGTTGAGCGACGGCGCGTTGATGTCGATCCAGTACAGCGCCTGCTCGGCGATCGACCACAGCGGACATTCGCCGAGGCTTGCACGCACGTCGAGCACACACGAAAACGCAGTGGAATCGGCGGTCATCGAACGGGATCGGGAGAGGCGGCCAGGGAGGCGGCGGCGGCCGCCTTCACGCGCATCGTACAAGAAAAGGCACCGCCGGGCGGAAGCACGCGCATCCCCGTTCCCGTGGCGCCCGCCGCACTGCGATTGAACGCGTCCGTTTCGTGCGTCACCGGCTCGATGGCGACGACATTCGCATCCGCGGGGGCATAGACGACGACGTACGCGAGTGCACGATCGGCGTCGATTCGCACCGTGGTGCCGCGCGCATCGTCGACGAGCGTCGCGCTCCGGCCCCAGCCGGTGAAGACGTTGTCGAGCGCGATCGCATCGAGCGCCCGCCCGCGGCCGAATTGCCATTGCGGAGGCACGCCAACGAGTGCTCGCGGCAGCTGCGTCGCATCGTTTTCCCAAACGCGCTCGGCGTCGAAGCACAAACGCGTGGCCGTTGCCTTCGGAAAAAACGGATGAAAGCCGAGTCCGAATGGAAAGGCCGCGCCCGACGTGTTCTTCAGCGTGAGCGTCACGACGAGCGAGGTGGAACGCCGATGCTCGCCGGATACGACGTCGGCGAGATGAAACGCCTGCGTCGCCTCGAACGCCCACGGCCAGGCGCGACCGTTGTCGCCGAGCGCATCATGGTGCAGCGTGAGCCGGGCGTGGACGAGCGATGCCTCCGCCACTTCCCACGCGCGCTGCCAGCCGACGCCGTGGATTGCATGCGGATGCGTGCCGAAGTTGCGCTCCAGTTGATAGCGCCGTCCGGCGAAGTCGAGCTCGGCGTTGCGGATGCGATTCGAGTACGGAACCAGCGGATAGCAGGCGGTGCGGCGCACGTCGCGCGCATCGAGCGCGGCATCGGAGGCCGGGCGCAGCACCGGCTTGCCATCGGCCGCGAAGCGCACGATTGCGCCACCAAGCTCGGGCGCGATCGCCAGGCTTGCGGCGGCTGTTGCGAGTTCGAGAATGCGCATCGGAGGCCGGCCTTGCGTCGGGCACTTGCGGACATTGTACGAACTGCGCGACTATCCGTCCCCGCAGCGGCGGCTCGGCCGCCGGTCAATCGAGGAGAACAGCATGAAGCACGCAATGCGCAACGCGGCGATCACGGCCGCCGTGGCGGCAGCGCTCGGCATGGTCGCCGGCGTAACGTTTGCGGCCGACAAGAAGACGGCCGTTGCGGCACACGACCATGGGCGCTACGTGGTGACGATCGGCGGGTGCAACGATTGCCACACGCCGGGATACGCGATGAGCGGCGGCAAGGTCGACGAAAAGCAGTGGCTGACCGGCGACTCGCTCGGATGGCGTGGCCCATGGGGCACCACGTATCCGATCAACCTGCGCCTCTACATGCAGGCGATTTCCGAAAAGGAATGGGTCGACAAGGCGCGCCACCTGACCGCGCGTCCGCCGATGCCGTTCTGGGCGCTCAACCAGATGACCGACGCCGATCTGCGCGCGCTCTACCGTTATATCCGGGGACTTGGACCCGCGGGTCACCCTGCGCCCGACTACGTCCCGCCGACCCAGGAGCCGAAGCCGCCCTACGTGACGTTTCCCGCGCCGCCGAAGTGATGCACGAGCGGCGGCTATAATCGCGCGGCAGGGAGGCGTCTCGCCTCCCGATTTTTTTGCGCGGGCAACGCGCAACCCGCAATGCGCCGCTTCATCGCCAATCCCGATTTTCGCGCCGGATTCGTCGACATGTTGCCGGCAACGCTGGCGCTCGTGCCTTTTGGCCTCGTGTGCGGCGTCGGGGCGGCGGCCGCCGGTGCTTCGCTCGCCGGCGCGGTCGGTCTGTCGGCGATCGTGTTCTCCGGTGCCGCGCAGATCCTCGCCGTGCAACTGCTCGCCGCGGGCGCCCCGCTCGCGGTGATCGTCCTCACCTGCTTCGTCGCCGGGCTGCGCTTCCTGATCTACAGCGCCGCGATGGCCCCGTACCTGCGGCCGTTGCCGCCGCGCTGGCAGAAAGGACTCGCGTTCCTGTTGACCGACCAGGCGTTTGCCGTTGCGGTACGCCGCTTCGGTGCGGGGGGCGACGCATGCGCCGCGG
>DASSVX010000225.1:0-3801 GCA_035705655.1 Casimicrobiaceae bacterium | reverse complement strand
TGATCAAACGCGCTCGATGACGAGCGCGATGCCCTGCCCCACGCCGATGCACATCGTGCACAAGGCGTAGCGGCCGCGCGTACGTTGCAACTGGCGCAGCGCGGTGGTGACGAGCCGGCCGCCGCTGGCGCCAAGCGGATGGCCGAGCGCAATGGCTCCTCCGGTGGGATTGACCCGCGCGTCGTCGTCGGCGAGACCGTGATCGCGCATGACGGCCAGCGCCTGGGCGGCGAAGGCTTCGTTGAGCTCGATCACGTCGATATCGGCGAGCGTGAGTCGCGCGAGTGCCAGCACCTTGCGCATGGCGGGCGCCGGGCCGAAGCCCATGATCCGCGGCGCAACGCCTGCCACGGCCCCGGCGACGACGCGGGCGCGCGGCGTGAGGCCGTTGCGCTTCGCTGCCTCCTCGGACGCGACGACGAGTGCGCACGAACCGTCATTGATGCCCGACGCATTGCCGGCGGTCACCGTTCCATCGGGCCGCACGATGCCTTCGAGTCTTGCCAGCGCCTCGAGCGATGTGGCGCGCGGATGCTCGTCCTTCGTCACGACGCGCGAATCGCCCTTGTCCTGGGCAATCACGACGGGAACGATCTCTTCAGCCATCCGGCCATCGACGATTGCGCCGGCCGCACGCTGCTGGCTGCGCAGCGCGAATGCGTCCTGGTCGGCGCGGGATATCGCGAACTCGCGCGCGACGTTCTCGGCCGTTTCGGGCATCGAATCGACACCGTAGCGCGCCTTGAACGCGCGGTTGACGAAGCGCCAGCCGAGGGTCGTGTCCTCGAGCGTCGCGGCTCGCTCAAATGCCTTCGCCGCCTTGCCCATGACGAATGGCGCGCGCGACATGCTTTCGACGCCACCCGCCACCACGAGCGACATTTCGTCCGCCTTGATCGCACGCGCCGCAATCGTCACGGCGTCGAGGCTCGAGCCGCACAGGCGGTTGACGGTCGTGCCAGCGACTTCCTGCGGCAAGCCGGCGAGGAGGAGCGACATGCGCGCGACGTTGCGATTGTCCTCGCCCGCCTGGTTCGCACAGCCGTAGACGACGTCGTCGACGCGCCCCCAGTCGACGCCGGGATTGCGCTCGACCAGGGCGCGCAACGGGACCGCCGCAAGGTCGTCCGTGCGCATGCCGGACAGCGAACCGCCATACCGGCCGAACGGTGTCCTGACCGCGTCGCAGATGAACGCCTCGCCCATCGATTTCCTTTACCGGCAAAAAAGCCGCGCGAAACGCATGCATCGCGCCGCACCGCCCATTATCGCGCGCCGCTGGACGCTTCGACGTGGCCGCCGAGAAACAACCGATTGAGATCGGGGTCGTGCAGCAGCGCGGATGCCGGGCGATCGAGGGCGAGACGGCCCATCTCGAGCACGAGCGCGCGATCCGCGTACTTGAGCGCAGTGCGCACGTTCTGCTCGACCATCAACACGGTGGTTCCGGCATCGGCGAGCGCGCGAAGCAGCGTCATCACCTGCTGCACGAGCTTCGGTGACAGCCCGATCGACGGCTCGTCGATCAGCAGAACGCGCGGGCGCAGCAGCAGTGCGCGGCCGACCTCGAGCTGCTTCTGCTCGCCGCCGGACAGCGTGGACGCCTGGCTGTCGAGGCGCTCGCCGATGCGCGGGAAGCGCACCAGCACTTCGTCGATGCGGGCCGCAAGATCGGCGCGCGGGAGGGTGATGCCGCCAAGCTCCAGATTGTGCCGCACCGAAAGCGACGCGAAAAGATTGCGCCCCTGCGGCACGAAGGCGATGCCCTGCGCGAGAAGCTCGCGCGGCGTCCTGCCGTTGATGCGCGCGCCTTCGAAGCGGATCTCGCCGGTGCGAGGCGTCAGCACGCCGAACAATGTCTTCAGCACCGTCGACTTGCCGGCGCCGTTCGGCCCGATCAGCATCGTGATCTCGCTGCGCCGCACGTCGAACGTCGTGCCGTTGAGAATCGTCAGACTCGGCGAATAGCCGGCGACGACGTCGTCGAATTCGATGATCGGCGCGAGCGGCGTTGTGGCTGCGCTGGCCGTTTCAGTTGCCAAGGTACGCCTCCAATACGCGCGGATCGGACTGCACGACGCGCGGCGCGCCCTCGGCCATCACCCTGCCTTCGACCATGCAGATCACGTGCGGACACAGCTTCATGATGAAATCCATGTTGTGCTCGATCAGCACGAAGCTGCCTCCCTGCGTCCTGTTCAGCGTGACGAGCAGCTCACGCAGCTCGTCGACGAGGCCGGGATTGACACCGGCGCAGGGTTCGTCGAGCAGCACGAGCCGCGGTGACGGCATGAACGCCATCGCGATGTCGATGAGCTTCTGCTGGCCGTACGAAAGGCCGCCTGCTGGAAGACGCGCGACGTGCGTGAGTCCGAAGAGCTCGATCATCGCGTCGGCGCGCGCGCCGAGGCCCGCGTCGGGCTTCGCAAACAGCCGCGAACGCATCGTGCCCTGGAACTCCTGCGCCGCGGCGATCAGGTTGTCGCGCACCGAGAGCTGCACGAACACCTGCAGCGTCTGAAACGTCCGGCCTATGCCGCGCCGCGCGAGCTCGAGCGGAGCCCTGCCCGTGATGTCTTCGCCGCAGAATGCGACGCTGCCCGACGACGGCCGGATCTGGCCGAGGATGCTGTTGAAGAGCGTCGTCTTGCCCGAGCCGTTCGGTCCGATCACGCCGACGATCTCGCCCGGCCCGACGCGAAAGGTCACGCCATCGACGGCGCGGATGGCGCCATAGGCCTTGTGCACGTTGCGCACGTCGAGGAAGCCGGCACTCACGGCGACCTTTTCGCGCGGGCGAAGCGCTCCGGAATCGAGAGGATTCCGCCGGGCAGCCAGATCATCAGCGCGACGACGGCGAATCCGAATACCGCCAGGTACCAGTCCTGCATGAAGCGCAGCCATTCGGGCAGGAGCACGATGACGACCGTGCCGATGACGGGCCCGAAGAAGCGCCCGGCGCCGCCGACGATGATCGCGAGCAGCATCATGAGCGATACCGAGAAATGAAACGGCGCGGGCTCGACATACTGCACGAGTGCGGCGAAGAACACGCCCGCAATGCCCGCACAAGCGGCACCGATCGCGAAGGCAAACAGCGTGTAGGCGGTGATGTTGATGCCGAGGCTTTCGGCGCGTATCGGATTGTCGCGCAGCGCCGCGAACGCACGGCCCCACGGCGAGCGCAGGAGCCAGCCGAGCATCGCCATCAGCACGACGGTCGCCGCGAGCGTGAACCAGAAGAAGGGCAGCACGCCATCGAGTGAAAGCCCGAACAGCGAAGGACGCGGGATTCCCGAAATCCCGTACGTGCCGCCGGTGATCTTTTCCTCGTTGCGCATGACGAGGTACACGAGGATGTTGAACCCCAGTGTCGCGAACGCGAGGTAATGGTGCTGCACGCGAAGCGCGGGAAAACCGAGTGCGAGGCCCACGGCGAAGCAGGCGATGCCGGCCACGGGCAGTACGACGAAGAACGGCACCCCGGCCTTGAGCGCAATCGCGGCGATATAGGCGCCAATGCCGTAAAAGGCGGCCTGCCCGAGCGACATCTGGCCCGCATAGCCGACCGTGAGATTGAGCCCGCACGTCGCCATCAGCATGACGCAGAAGAGCGTGCAGAGATAAGTACCGTAGCTTTTGAGAAACAGCGGCAGCAGCGCAAAGGCGACGAGCGCGATCGCGAGCGCGATGCACCTGGCGCGAAACGCGCGATCCGAAACGGGCGACGGCGCAGCGCTTGCGGGACCCCCCGACGCTTGCGGCTGCGCCGCGTCGCTGCCCCCCGCGGGGGCGCAATTC
>DASSVX010000224.1:0-12420 GCA_035705655.1 Casimicrobiaceae bacterium | reverse complement strand
CAGAGCACGCGCGCCCCGTCGTGCTCGCCGTAGCAGACGATGCCATGGTCGGGAATGGCCGCGGCGTCGGAGCCCGCTTGCGGGTTCGTGAGCGCGAAGCACGGAATCTCGATGCCGCGCGCGAGCCGTGGCAGGTAATGCCGCTTCTGCGCATCGGTGCCGTAATGCAGCAAGAGCTCGCCCGGGCCGAGGGAGTTCGGCACGAGCACCGTGACGGCAACGCTGGCGCAGCGCGTCGACAGCTTCGTGACCACCTCGGAATGCGCATACGCCGAGAAGCCGAGGCCGCCGTACGCCTTCGGGATGATCATGCCGAGGAACCCGTGCTCGCGGATGTACTGCCACGCCTGCGGTGGGAGATCCTTGTACACGTTGGTCGTGTCCCAGTCGGACACCATCGCGCAAAGCGTCTCCACCTCGTGGTCGAGGAAGTGCTGCTCTTCGGCGGTGAGTCTCGATCTCGGAATCGAAAGCAGTTGGCCCCACGCCGGGCGCCCCCGAAAGAGCTCGCCGTCGAAGCTCACGGTCCCCGCCTCGAGCGCTTCACGCTCGGTTTGCGACATGCGCGGCATCACGCGGCGGAAGCGCAACAGCAGCGGCTTGCTGATGAGCGCGCGCCGCAGCGTGGGGACCGCCAACGGAACGACGAGGATCGCCACCAGCGTGGCCACTGCCGCGAGCCAGGCGACGAACAGATTCATCGGGCGTTGCCGCCTGCTGCGGTGCGACGCCGCGCGGCGCGGGCCGGTACGCGCGCCGGCGCCTCCGCAACGGCGACCGGCGCCGGCAATGGCGCGGTGAGCCCGGCGAGCAGGAACGGGGCGAGTCGGCGCAGCAGCACCTCGTCGTTGGTCGTCTCGTGCGGGTTGAGCTCGGCGATGAGCTTCAGCGCGTCGGTGCCGGCGAGCGTATACGACAGGGCGCCCATGATGAAGTGAAGCCGCCACGACAATTCGCGCGCCGGAAGCTGCGGCAGGGCACGCGCGAACGCCGCCTTGAACCGTGCGATCGTGACGCCGTATTGCGCGGAAAGGAAGTGCCGGATGAACGGCGCGGGGTCGGCATAGGCGCGGCCAAGCAGGCGCAGAAAATCCTTGCCGCCGCGCTCGGGGTCGCGCGCCAGCGTCAACGCGGGCGTCAGGAATGCCGTGAGTACCCGTTCGCACGACAGCGGCTTCGGCGCCGCCTCGGCCTCGAGCCGGGTCAGCACGTCGAGCCGCGCGCGGTTCATCGGGTCGAGCCTTCGCGCGAGCACCGACTGGAAGAGCTCCTCCTTCGAGCCGAAGTGATAATGGACCGCGGCGAGATTGACGCCGGCGGAGGCCGTGATCACGCGCAGGCTCGTCGCCTCGTAGCCATGCTCCATGAACAGCGATTCGGCAGCGTCGAGGATGCGCGCCTTCGTGGCGTTCCATGTGCGGCGGTCACCGGTGCGCGGCGCCATTGCGCCGGCAGGCGATTCACGCAGCGCGCCATTGTGCGGTTTCATCGATGAACGGCCATTCAAACGTTTGTTTGAATCGTACGTCGGTGCGCGCGCGCGGTCAAGCGCGGTCGGCACCCTCCATCGTTGGGTGCGGCACCCGTCAAGACCGTCTGCTGTGTTTGGTCAGCACACGAGGATGCAGCAGCCGCTCTGCGCGCATCACGTAAACGATGTAGACACGCGCCGCATCTTGCCGATAAAAGATTCGGCAAGCGGGTTCGATGATCTGCCTGTACCGCCACCCTTTGAGCTCACGCGGTTTCGAGCCGCGCCCGGGATGGACAGCAAGTAGCTCGACGCGACGCAAAACCTTCTGGACGTGCGCCTTCGCTGCCGCGGGATTGTCTAGCGCTATGTAGTCTGCGATGGCGTCGAGATCGGCGAGCGCCGGCTCGGTCCAGATTACTTGAGCCATCGGGCCATGCGCTGCCTGGCCTTCGCTTGAGAAACAGCACGTCCGTCTTCGATTGCCTTTTCGCCGCGCGCAATGCCCTCGAGCATGTTCATCCGACGCGATATTGATTCGTAGGTCCGCACGTCGACCAGGTAGGCGCTCGGCAGGCCATGCTGTGTAATGAGAATGGGCTCCTTGCTTCGCTCGAGCTCCGACAGCAGCTCGGTCGCCTGCCGTTTCAGGGTTGTCACGAGTTCGGTACGCATAGCGAGTGATACTAAAGTATCACTCGCGGCAAATCAAGCTCGCAGCACAGGTTCGGTCTCGCACGACTGTGTCACCCCGACAGGCGTTCGGCGCGTTGCATGCGGACGCGCGTACCGCCGTAGTACGATGCGCGCATGGCGACGATCCGAATCGATCGGCCGCATCATCGGTCGCAAGCCGGCGCAAAGACATTGGTCGAGCACATTGCGCGCGACTTCGAGAAACGCTTCGACCTCGCCTGGCACTGGGACGGCGACGACGTGCATTTCCGGCGACCGGGCGTTTCCGGGCTCATGCACGTCGGCGAAACGAACATCGTGCTCGAGGTGCGGCTCGGCCTGCTGCTCGCACCGCTCAAGCCGGCCATCGAGCGGCAGATGAGCGCGCACCTCGACCGCCTGGACGACCGCGCGACGCGAGCCTAGGGCAGTCAACGCAAAGGACGCGAACGGGCCCTGGCGCCGAAGCGGCATTTCGCGACGCGTTGCGGCAGATCGAGGCGAGCGCGACGACTTGTCACCCACCCGGCTGCCGTCATCGCCCTTCGCGATCGTGCGCGTCGTCTTCGACCCCATGGCGTGCCCGCCACGCAGCGAGCGCGGCTTCATAGCGCTCGCGCGCATCCTCGTAAGCATCGAAGATGCACGGATTGCAGCCGCCGCCGCAGCATTCGTCGTTGTCGGGCCGGCGCGGGGGGACCGGCGGCGGATCGTTGTCGGGAAGCTTCTCCATCGTCGCAGTCCAGTCACGCGCACGGCTGGCGCCGATCTTGCATGATCGCGCGCCATGACCTCCGCACGCTCTCTTCCGGCGGCGCTCGCGCTTTGCGCGGTGCTCGTCGTCCAGGCGTCCGGCGCACTTGCGCAGGACAAGTCCAAACCCGCGCCCGAGCCGGTCGACACGCTGAAGCGCATCAAGGACAGCGGCGCCATCACGATCGGCGTGCGCGAAGCGAGCGTGCCGTTCTCGTACATCGACGCCCAGAAGCAGCCGCAGGGCTACTCGATCGATCTATGCCTCAAGGTCGCCGACGCGGTCAAGACCGAGCTCAAGATGCCGCGTCTGGACGTGCGCTTCGTTCCGGTGACGTCCGGCAACCGGATCGCGATGGTGAAGGACGGCAAGGTCGACCTCGAATGCGGCTCGACGACCAATACACGTGACCGCCAGAAGGACGTCGCGTTCGCTTACACGACCTTCGTGGCGGGCATCAAGATGCTGGCGAAGAAATCGTCGAACATCACGAGCGTCGAGGATCTGCGCGGCAAGACCGTCGTCGTCACGAAGGGCACGACGAGCGAGAAGATGCTGAAGCAGCTCAACGACGATCGCGTGCTGAAGCTCACGATCCTCGAAACGACCGACCACAACGAGTCGTTCGCCGCAGTGGCCGACGGGCGCGCCGTCGCCTTCCCGATGGACGACGTTCTGCTCTACGGCCTGATTTCGAAGGCGGCGAAGCCCGACGATTTCGCGGTGGTCGGCCGCTACCTGTCGGTGGAACCGTACGGGATCATGCTGCGCAAGGACGATCAGCCGTTCGAGCGCATCGTCGACAAGACGCTGAACGAGCTCTTCCAGAGCGGCGAGGTCCGCCGCATCTACGCACGCTGGTTCTCGACGAGCCAGCTGACCGTCCCGATGAACCAGTATCTCAAGGAAGCGTTCGTCATTCCGAACACGTATCCCGCCTGGCCGTAGGCGGGCGCCGCCTTTCATCCTCGATTTCCTTTCGCACCAGCGCGAACACGCCGGCGTCGCCGAGAAGCGCGTTATGGCCGATGCCGGCCAGCGCGACGTCGACCGCGCCGGGCAGTTCCGACGACGTTTGCGGCGCGACCATCGAATCGTGCCAGGACCATAGCGACACGAAGCGCAGCGCCGGATCGAGCCGCTCGGCGTTGAGTTGCGCGAGCCACGGATTGCCCGGACGCATCTGCGCGAGCGACTGTCCGGGGAAAAACCACGCGAGCATGCTTCCGTGGTGCGGCGATCCGATCGTGACGATGCGCGCGATGCGCGCGGCTCCATGCCTGCGCAGATGGGCGCGGGCGACGAGGCCACCCATGCTGTGCGCGACGATGATCACGCGCGACGCACCGGTCGCGGTGGCGATCGCATCGATCTTGCGTGCAAGCTGCTCGGCGAAGCCGTCGATCGACGCGAGCGGCGGTCCGTACGACAGGCCGTAAAGCCCGGTGACGCCATGTTTGCGCAGATAGCGCGCAAGACGCACCCACACGCCGGCATTGCACAGCACGCCGTGCACCAGCAGCACCGGCGTTTCCACCGGCGCAGGGGCAGGATCGCGCACGAGCAGTCCGTAGAGCATCAGCCGGGGCGGCGAACCCGCGAGCGTCCGATACTCGTGCCACCAGAGGCGAAGCGTTCCGCGCACGCCCAGCCGAACCTCGCGCGGCCGCCGCGCGCGCCAAATCCAGCTGATCGCGAAGTAGCTCGCGCACAGCAGCAGGATGGCGCCGAAATACAGGAGCAGCGCACCGGCCGCCCATAGCGCGGCCGACCGGCCCGACGAGATGTGGTTCGCGGCGACGGTCGCATACGTGCCGGCCGCAGCCAGGGTCACGAGCCACAGCGAGATCGACGTCCACATCGCGCCGATGATACGGGCGCGCCGGACGGCTCAACTCATCGGCATGTTGACGTTGCTCGCACGCCAGCCGCGCAATGCCGCGACCGAGCCGCCGAGGTCGGGCAGAAGCAGGACGCCGGGGAGCATCTTGCGAATGCGGCGCGTCATCTCGCCGCCCGCCCACAGCGCCACCGACGCCGGCAGGTGCCGGCGCAGCCGCGCGAGGCTGTCCGCGGCCTGGCGCACCGGAAAGGCGCTCGAGAACGACAACGCGACGATGTCGATGCCGTGTGCGCTGGTGGCAAGCCGGATGTCGTCGAGCGGCGTCTGCGCTCCGAGCGAAACGCAGTGCGCGCCTTCGGGGACGAGCAGCGCCTCGACCATCAGCACACCGAGGCCGTGCTGCTCGCTGGGCAGCGTCGTCAGCAGCACGCGCGGATGTCCGGCATGCCGCGGAAACGTGTTGATGGCCGTCCGCAGCGACGCCTGCACGAGCTCGGTATAAAGATGCTCCTGGAATATGTGCAGCTCGCCGCGCATCCAGGCCTCGCCGACGAGGCGGTTGAGCGGCGCCAGCGTCTCGACGACGAAGCGCTGCAGACCCTCGCGCATCAGCCACTGTGCAAGCGCGTGCTGCAACACCGCAGCGTCGTGCATTCTCAACATCGATACGATGTCGCGCTCCATCGCCGCAGGCGCGGCGTCACGGCGCAGCGGGGCGCGCGCCTCGGCGAGCGCATTGAGCTCGGCCAGCGAAAGGCCGATGATCTTGCCCGGCCGGGAGCCGATATCCATCAGCCGCTTGATGGCGCGGAGCTTGGCCGTTTCGGCCAGCGAGTATTGACGCTCGCCGTTGTCATCGCGGGCGGGCTTCGGGAAGCCATAGCGGCGCTCCCACATGCGCAGGACGTCCTTCGAGAGCCCCGTTTCACGCTCCACGGCGCTGATGTTCTGCGAGACGTCGGTCAACTCTGCATGCATCATCGTCGGAAGTCGTCCGATTGCCCGGCGATCGCCGAAGCGGTATCGTACTTCCTCACGCGCCGTCAGGACACCGATGAACAGGAAGCGCACCGCGCTCGTGGCGTTCGCCATCGCGGCGGGCATCATCGCGCTGCTCGGGGCGGCGCTCGTGCTGAAGGGCCTTCCCGGACGTGACGTCGTCGACGCCCTGGGCCCGATCGCCAGCGTCCCCGAAAACAGCGCCGACGAAACCGCCGGCGACGCGCTTGTTCCCGACGACAACGGGAGCCGGTTCCTGCCCGTGCCCGCTCCGCTCGACGATGAACGCGTCACCGACGCGTTCGGTCCGCTGGCAAAGCTTTCGTGTCATCGGGACGATCCGCCCGACACAAGCGCGGACGCCGCCGACGCCGATGCTCTGGACGCGCCGCTCGCGTCGTGGTCCGCCGAAGCGCAGCGCGCGGGCACCGAGCCGTTGCTCGCAGCGGCGCTCGCCCCGCTGACTCCGCTTCCCGCGGCGCAGGCCGAGCGGCTGGCCGAGGCCGCCAAGGTGAGTGACGACGCGATTCCCGCCGATTGCCCCGAACTGCTGCGGCAGCAATTCAATCGGCTGCAGACCGGCGAATTGCAATCGCTCTGCCAGTTCCGCGGCAAGGTGCTGCTGATCGTGAACACCGCGAGCTACTGCGGCTACACCGGCCAATACGAGGGACTCGAAGCGCTGTATCGCAAGTACAAGGGTCGCGGGCTCGTCGTCGTCGGTTTCCCGTCGAATGATTTCGGCGGCCAGGAGCCGGGCACGAACAAGGAAATCGGCGAGTTCTGCCGCCTCACCTATGGCGTGCAGTTCCCGATGTTCGAAAAGTCGAGTGTCACGAAGGTGAATTCGAACCCGCTGTTTGCCGCGCTGAGCGCGAGGACGGGCGTCGTGCCGCAGTGGAACTTCTACAAGTACGTCGTCGACCGCCATGGCCGCGCCGTCGCGGGCTTCGACAGCCGCATTACGCCCGACAACCCGAAGCTGGTGCAATTGATCGAGCGCCTGCTCGCCGACCGGGTCGCCGAAGGCTAGCCGGACAGGCTCGGCACGTCGCGGTCTCAGGCACGCATCGACTCGGCGGCGCGCAGGATCAGCGCGACGCCGTTGATGATCAGAAGACCCGCGATAAGCCGCAGCACGCCGCCGCGCGACAGCGCATGGTGCAGCCGGTTGCCGAGCCAGAGGCCGACCGCCATCACCGGCAGCAGCAACAGCACCATGGCGAGGAGCGTTGGATTCAGCAGCAGGCCGGTCGCGACGAACAGCGCGAGCCGGATCCAGATACTGAGCGCCACGACGATCGCGGACGTTGCACGCAGCGCCGACTTGTCCTCGATTCGCGCGGACAGGAACACGATGTAGATCGGCCCGCCGGTTCCGAACAGTGCGGAAAAGATGCCGCCGATGATGCCGACGGGCCATACGAGCCAGGCGGGTGCGCGCGCGACTTTCGGCGGACCGATGATCACGTACGTCCCGTAGCTCGCGGCGAACACGCCGAGCGCGAGCAACGCCGGGTCGCGCGGCAGATTGAGCAGCAGCGTCATGCCGAGCGCGATGCCGATCAACATGGCCGGGACGAGGCGCCCGAACTCGCGCCATGCGACGAGACGGCGCCATCGCAGCGCCGTCGACATCGCCGCGAACGCGTCGGTCGTCGTGATCAACGGGACCGTGAACGTCAGCGGAAAGAAATGCGCGAGACCGGGGACCGAGATGATCGACGAGCCGAAGCCGGTTGCACCGAAGATCGTATAGCCGAGCAGCACGATCAGCGGCGCGATGAGCAGGACGTGATTCGGAACGTCGGGCAGCAGCTGGGAAAGGGACATGGATGCGACGATGCTGGAACGGCGTCGCATCGCGGGCTGGAAGCGGCCGGCAGCGGGCCGGTCGAGGCCGGTTTGCCGCTATAATAACGGCTGCAAAGGCGAGCTAGCTCAGTTGGTTAGAGCAGAGGAATCATAATCCTTTGGTCGGGGGTTCGAGTCCCTCGCTCGCTACTCGTTTCAAAGGGCTCATTGCGATCGCGTGAGCCCTTTCCGCTCGCCGCAGCAATGCGCGCGCAACGTCGCCTGCTACGCCCTACCTGGCGTCACGCCGCACGAAGTCCTCGATCGATACGGTGGATCGAGCCGCGGCTTCCAGATAGCGAATGCAGTACTTCGTCGGATACCAGCCGGCGATTTCCCACGCCTCGGGCTGCTTGATCGGCGCGCACATGTCGGGCTTGCTCGCGATGTAGGCGTGGGTAACCATCGGCTCGAGGAAGGTGATGTGCCCGTCGTACGCACCGAAGATGAACGTGTGCGTGAACGCAGGGCCGTTCTTCGCGAGCTCCGGGGATCTGGAATTGATCAGATGATTGCCCATGCCCGGGACCGCGGCGCCTACATCGATATGATCGGCGTGAACGTACCTGGCAGGAACCGGCTTCGTCGCGGCCTTGAAATCGTCGCAGTCGATCATTTCGCCGCACGCGCCGGGCCGCAGCCGCTTGACTGCCTCGATTGGTGCCACGTAGAAATGGAAATCGAAGTGCGGCGCGGACCACGGTGGAGGCGCCGGGTGCGAGTGGCCATGCGGATTCCAGTTGAGCGCCACCCACTTGAAAGGTGCAATCGCGCTCGCCGCGTCGCCTTGCGGAATGACGAACGTGAAGTTGTAGTCGCCGACGCATTCATCGGCGTCGATCTTCCCGTTGCCGTTCCTGTCGAAGCATCGGCTGGTGGGATCGGGCTCTTTCGGCAGCCCTTCGAGGGCCCGGTTGTCCAGGCTCACGCCCAGCGCGAGGGGACGACCCTTGGCATTCAGCGCAACGTAAGCGTGAACCCATCCATTGCCGACCTTCTGCGGCTTCGTGACGATGACCTTCGGCTCGGAAGTTGCGGCGTCCGCGGCGACGCTGCAAACCATCGCGGTCGTGACCAGGACGCCAACGATCGCCCATCGAGGCTTCTTCATCGTTTTCTCCCGTGCATGCGCTGCGTTGAACGGCGCCTATTGGCGCGAACAGGTGCGCGAGAAACATACGCTCGCCCGTGCGGGACGACAAGCGCCGCCATGCAGCCATCGCCGCCGTGACGAGCAGGCACCCGACGTCAGCGCACCAGCAAAACCGCCTCCGCGTTCGTCGCTCGTCGAACCAGCGCCGTCTGCCTTCCGCGCACGGCCTGCGCGAGCGCCTCGTCGGGCGCCGGCAACCGCGGCTCGGTTCGCGTCACCGCGATCAATCGCCATTGCGAGCGCGCGCGCTCCGTCGTGATCATGCCGATCCATATCGGCACGCGCCTGGATGAACCGTCGATTGCGTCGGCGGGATGCCAAAGGCGCAGCACCGTGCGCGATTGCGCGCCCCGCGGAAGGATGAACGTCAACGCGGGCGGCTGTCCCTGATCGAGCTTCGGCAGCACCGGCAACTCGCCGATGGGCGTCGACGGCAGCAGCCACAACAACGCGGCGGACGATCGCCACGGCGCCGGCGTCACCCAGCCCGCGCCATGAAGCATGCCGGTGATGTCTTCGCGCGTGGCAACCCATTGCACCGAAAACGGCTCTTCCCGATCGCCGCCGATGTCGGTGCGTGCAGACGGCAGGCTGCTCCACGCGCCGCCTTGCCACGCATCGATGGCGAGCGCGGGACGCTCGCCCGAGTTCGCGTAACGTTTCATGTCGCGTTGATGATGGTTTGCGACGTACGGCCCGCCGACGAACGCCAGCGTCGCGACCACGATCAGCAGCACCGGTGTGGCGCGCATCGTTCCCTCGTCGACCCGCGGGATGTAGGCAATGCCGAGCAGCGCAACCCACGCCACGGCGAGCCCGAAACTCGCGATGACATCCGAGAGCCAATGCGCACCGAGATAAAGCCGCGAGAACGCGACGAGCACGGCTATGACTACCGCGCCGAGTGCCAGGAGCGTCTGCTTCGATACGGGCTTGCGATGTCCGATCAGGAATGCGAGGAACCCGTACACGACCATGCTGATCGCGGCATGCCCGCTTGGGAACGAGAACTCGTCGACCGCCGCGTAAGGGGTCGCCGGCCGCGCGCGCTCGAACCCGTATTTCAGCCCCCAGACGAGCACCTCGGCCACGCTGGCCGCGGTGATCCAATAGCCCAGCGTGCGAAACCGGCGCGTGATCGCAAACCAGAGGCCGACCGCCGCGATCACGGCAATCATCACCTGCGCGCTCGCGAGCTCGGTAATCGTCACCATCACGTCGTCGGCCCAGCGCGTTCGCAGGCCCTGCAGCCACGCGTAGATCGCGCGATCGACATCGACGAGCGTGTCCTGCGTGACGACGTCCTCGACGACGCCGAGGAACAGCCATGCACCGGCGACGAGCAATGTCGCGGAGATCAGAAGCGCAAGCGGCTCGTGCCGGCCCGGGTCGAGCAGATCGCGCACGGCCCGCGGCAGGCGCCCCGAGCCTGCACTCGCTCGAACGAACAGCCGCTCGCGAAGGCGAACGAGATAAGGCCATCCTCGCCGCGTGACGGCGCGCGTGACGAGCGTGATCAGCCACAGGCCGGCAACGAGCAATGCAACCAGCACCACCAGCCGCGAGCTGACCGCACCGGCGAGCTGCAGCGACGCGCCGAAGAGGACGCCCGGCAGCAGATGCGCCGCGGCCCACGCGACTGCGGACACCGCGTCGATCGTGAAGAAATCGCGCGGCGTCATCCCCGACATTCCGGCAACCAGCGGAACCACGGCGCGAAGCGGTCCCAGGAAGCGGCCGAGGAAGACGCCCTTGCGGCCGTTCGCCTCGAAGTACGCTTCGCCGCGCGCAAAGAGCCCGGGATAGCGCAGCAGCAGCGGCGTCGCGCGAATCGTGCCGGCGTATCTGCGGCCGAACGTGTAGCTGAGACCGTCGCCGAGGATCGCGCCCGCGATGGCGAGCACTGCGGCAAGCCAGGGATCGAGGGCGTGCAGTCCCGCGAGAACACCCGCCATGAAGACGATCGTGCCGCCGGGAACGATCGTGCCGATCAGCGCCAGCGACTCGATGAATGCCGCGGCCAGCACGGCCGACAGCGCAAGCGCCGGGTGCGCCGCGAACCAGTCGATCAGCGATTGAACGTGCGCTTCCAGACGTGCTGAATGCTATGCGTTCGGCCTGCGGAGTGCGCCGTGGCGCGTCGAACAGGGTTCGCTTACGCGTCGTCGGCGCTTGCGGGCGCGTCGTTCAGCACGCGTCCCCGGCTCGCGATGATACGCGAATAGAAATGCGCGCTTTCCTTCGGCGTGCGCTTCTGGCTCTCGAAGTCGACATGCACGATGCCGAAGCGCTTCGAATAGCCGAGCGACCATTCGAAATTGTCGAGGAGCGACCACGCGAAGTAGCCGCGGATATCGGCCCCCGCCACACGCGCCGCGTGCACCGCGGTCAGGTGTTTGCGAAGGTAGTCGACGCGCAGCGGATCGGCGAGACGATCGCCCTCGACGACCGGCGGATCGAAGAACGCCGCACCGTTCTCGGTGACGTAGATCGCGGGATTGCCGTACCGCTCCTTGACCCATACCAGCGCGTCGGTAAGCCCCTGGGGAAATACTTCCCAGCCCGTTTCGGTGTACGTAGCGCGCTTCTGGCGCACCGATGCGGCGCGCAGCGGCCACGACGCTGCGTCGAAGCGCGTCACGTTGCGCGTGTAATAGTTGACCCCGACGAAGTCGATCGGCTGGCGGATGAACTCGACCTCGCCGTCGGGCCAGTCGGGCCATGCCTCGCCGAAGATCTGCGCGAGCTCCTTCGGGTAGCGGCCGAGGAACACCGGGTCGAGGTACTGCCGATTCATGTACGCATGCGCACGCGACGCCGCGGCGCGGTCGTCGGCGCTGTTGGACGCCGGATACTTCGGCTCGAGGTTGACGACGATGCCGATGCGATGCCTGCCGATTGCGCGGTACGCCTGCACCGCGGTCGCATGCGCGCGCAAAAGCTGGTGCGCCGCAATCGGCGCCTCGAAGACGTTGCGGTGACCCGGCGCGAGGACGCCGTGCAGATAGCCGCCGTCGGTCACCACCCACGGCTCGTTCAGCGTGGCCCACATCGGCACGCGGTCGTCGAGCCTTCGAAACACGATCGACGCGTAGTCGGCGAACCACTGCCCGATGTCGGGATTGAGCCAGCCGCCGCGATCGTCGAGCGCCGCCGGCAGATCCCAGTGAAACAGCGTCGGTGCGGGCGCAATGCCGTGGGCGAGCAACGTATCGACGAGACGCTCGTAATGGTCGAGTCCCTTCGCGTTTACCGCACCCCGGCCCTCCGGCAGCACGCGGCTCCACGAAATGCTGAAGCGATACGCGTTCATGCCGAGGCGCTTCATCAGCGCGACATCGTCGGCATAGCGGCGGTACTGATCGCATGCGCGGTCGCCGGTATCGCCGTCGCGCACGAGGCCCGGCGTGCGGGTAAATCGCTGCCAGATGCTGGGACCCGCGCCATCGGCCAGCGGCGAACCTTCGACCTGGTAGGCCGACGTCGCGCTGCCCCAGAGGAAGGCTTCGGGAAATTCGATCGCCGGTGGGTGCTCGCTCATTGCGCTTCCTGGGATAGAAAACGTCTCGCCGCGCGCTGGCCGATCCTGACTCAGCGCGGCAGTTCCAGCACCACCCTCGCCTGCAGTTCGTCGATGCGAACCTCGTCGCCGTGCACGGCCACGGATTTGC
>DASSVX010000223.1:0-8854 GCA_035705655.1 Casimicrobiaceae bacterium | reverse complement strand
AACATGACGCAGGTCGTGCTGCACACGAGCGAAGGCGACATCGCGCTTGCGCTCGACGAAGAGAATTCGCCGGCGACGGTTGCCAATTTCCTGCAATACGTTCGCGACGGCCATTACGACAACACGCTCTTTCACCGCGTGATTCCCGGATTCATGATCCAGGGCGGCGGCTTTGCACCGGGGATGCAACAAAGGGCGACGCGTGCACCGGTGGCCAACGAGGCCGCCAACGGGGTGCGCAATGTGCGGTACTCGGTGGCGATGGCGCGCACCTCGGACCCGCATTCCGCCTCGGCGCAGTTCTTCATCAATCTCGCCGACAACGCCTTCCTCGACTACAAGGGGCCGAGTCCGCAGGGTTACGGGTACTGCGTGTTCGGCAAGGTCGTGCGCGGAAGCGATGTCGTCGACAGGATCGCGGGCGTTGCCACCGGACGCTCCGGCTTTCACGAGAACGTCCCCACGCAGGACGTCGTGATCACGCGCGCCGAAGTCGCCGGCTGACACACGATCACCTCTCCCGCGGCCAGCGCAGGGGCGCCGTTCGCGTGCGGCGATGAAGCCGACGCTCCTGTTGTCCGACCTTCATCTGGCGCCCGACCGTCCGGCCGCGGCCGCGGCGTTCGAAGCGTTTGCGCGGGGACCGGCGCGCGCTGCCGCGGCCGTTTACGTGATGGGCGATCTCTTCGATTCGTGGATCGGCGACGACCAGTGCCGCGAACCGTTCGCGCGCTCGATCGTCGCCGCGTTGCGCGGCATCAGCGACGCAGGCGTCGCGCTCTACGTTGCGCGCGGCAACCGTGATTTCCTGCTCGGCGACGCGTTCGCGCGCGACACCGGCGCAACACTGCTCGGCGAGCAAACGGTCGTCGACCTCGGCGGCACGCCGACGCTCGTCACGCACGGCGACGAGCTTTGCACCGACGACGACGCCTACCAGCGTTATCGCAGCTTCACGCGCGACCCCGCGATGCAGCGGCGCCTGCGCCGCCTGCCCTACAGGGTGCGACGCTGGATCGCGGCGTGGTTGCGCCGCGGCAGTCGCGCGGCAACCGCGCGCAAGCCCGAGTCGATCCTCGACGTCAACGCCGCCGCCGTCGAGCACGCATTTCGCATGCACGCGGTGACGCGGATGATCCACGGTCATACGCACCGCCCGGCGCGTCACTCGACGCGAGTCGACGGACAGCCGCGCGAGCGCATCGTGCTCGCGGACTGGGACGAGCACGGCCATTACATCGCCATCGATGCCGATGGCGTGCACACGCGGCACATCGTCGGATGAATCCCGAACTGTTTTCCGCGGCCTGGTTCTCGGCGCTCGCCTCGATCATCGTGATCGACTTGATCCTCGCCGGGGACAATGCGCTCGTGATCGGACTCGCCGCGCGCAACGTTCCGCCCCACGCGCAGCGCAAGGTCATCCTGTGGGGCACCGCGGGCGCAATCGCCGTCCGGGTGCTTCTGACGGCCGTGGTCGTCTGGCTGCTGAAAATACCGGGCTTCCTGCTCGCCGGCGGCCTCGCGCTCGTCTATATCGGCTGGAAACTCACGCACGATGGCGGGAAGAGCGAGCCGGACGTCAAGGCCGAGGCATCGGTGCGCAGCGCCGTGCAAACCATCGTCGTCGCCGACGCGGTCATGGGTGTCGACAACGTGCTCGCCGTGGCGGGTGCCGCGCACGGGTCGATGCTGCTCGTCGTGATCGGCCTCGGCGTGTCGGTGCCGATCGTCATCTGGGGCTCGACGCTCGTGCTGAAGTGGGTCGAGCGCTATCCGGCCATCCTGTGGCTCGGCGCCGCCGTGCTGGGCTGGACGGGCGCCAAGATGATTGCGAGCGAGCCGCTCGTCGCCGCCGTGCTTTCCGGTGAGCGCGGGCTGCGCGCGCTGCTTTACGCGGTGATCGTCGGGGGACTCGTCGCGGTCCCCGTGTCGCGCCAATTGCGTGGCCAGCAGCGCTTCGAGCTTGTGCTGCTGCTCGGCATCATTGTCTGGCTGACCGGCTTCGGCTGGCTCGACGATGTGCTCACTGCGCGGGCCGACCCGGCCGGCGCGTGGACGTGGGACGAAAGCATCGTCGATCTCGTCCGCTGGCTGGGCTGGATTCCGATCGTGATCTGGATATTGCGCCGCGCCAGATCAAGAGCGCGCGACGGATCGCCGCGGCGCTGAATCGCAGCGCGGCACGGGACGCCGAAGCGGCCGAACGTCACGCCTTGGGCGTGGGCTTCTTCGGCTGCTTGGGCTTCTTCGGTTCCTTGCGCTGCTTGTCGCGATTGGCCATCGCCGTTCTCCGTTACGCGAGCGTGCAGTATGCACCATTTGCCGCGGCTCAACGCAGCGCGCGGCGGAAGTCGTCGATCAGATCGTCGCGATCCTCGATGCCTACCGACACGCGGACGAGCGAATCGGCAATGCCCATCTCGGTGCGCCGCGCCGGGCCCATCTCCCAGAAGATCGTCTGCGCGACCGGTATGGCGAGCGTGCGGTTGTCACCGAGATTGGACGACAGCACGACGACGCGCAACCGGTTGAGGCACGCGAGCACATCCTCCCCCTGTGCAAGGTCGAACGAAAGCAGCGCGCCCGGTGCGCGGAAGAGCGACCGCGACCGCTCGTGCTCGGGATGCGACCGCAGGCCAGGGAAATACACCGCCTCGACCTTCGGATGCGACGCAAGGAACTCGGCAAGCGCCTGCGCGTTGGCGCATTGGCGGTCCATTCGCAGCGCGAGCGTTTCCGCGCCAACCGCCAGGTGATGCGCCTGCTCGGGCGACAGCGTCGCCCCCCCGTCGCGCAGGCCCTTCTTGCGGATCTGCGTGATTCCCCACAGCGGCGGCTTCTGCGTCTTGTACGGCTCGGCGATGTTGGGAAATCGTGTCCAGTCGTAGAGGCCCGTGTCGGTCACGGCGCCGCCGAGCGCGTTGCCGTGACCGCCGATGTACTTGGTGAGCGCGTTGATCACGAGGCCCGCGTGAACGTCGATCGGGCGAAAGAGCCACGGCGAGGTCATCGTGTTGTCGACGATGTAGATGAGGCCACGCTCGCGGCACAGCTCGCCGATGCGCGCGAGATCGGCGACTTGCGTGCGCGGATTGGCGATCGTCTCGACGAACACGAGCCTCGTCGCCGGGGTCACGGCCCGTGCGACGTTCGCGACGTCGGTCGCATCGACGAACGTGACCGGCGTGCCGTGGTCGCCGAGCGTGTTGAGCAGACTGTTGGTGTTGCCGAAGACGAACGAGCTCGCGACGATGTGATCGCCGCCACGCAGAAGTGCGACGAGCGTGGCCTCGATCGCGGCCATGCCGGTTGAAAAGCACACCGTCGCGACGCCCTTCTCCATTGCCGTGACCTTCGCCTCGAGGGCGGCCGTCGTCGGATTGCCCTGGCGCCCGTACGCGTAGCCCGATTGCCGGCCCTGAAACACGGCGACGAGGTCCGCCGCATCCTTGTAGCCATACGCCACCGAGACGTGCAGCGGCTTGTGCAGCGCGCCGTGCTCGATCGCCGCGTCGCGGTCGCTATGGAGGATCGTGGTGGTGAAGCCGCGCTCGTGATGGTTCTCGGTCATGACAGCGTCCTTCGTGGCTTTGCGCAGCGCGCAAAAACAAAAAACCCGTCGGGCTTTCCGCCAAACGGGTTTTGTGTGCCCCGCCCGATATCTTCGGGCTGGAGCGAACCTCGCTTTAGCGGAATTTGTTAAGCGCCCGCAAGCTGAAGCTCAAATCGGCGCACCACAACTATACCACAAGTGGGGTCAGAGACGACTTTCCAAACGCCAGTCGTGAGCGTCCATGTCGCGCACGGAAAGTCGTCTCTGACCCCTTATCCGGCGCTTGCATCCTCCGCCACGTCGGCGTCGGCTTCGCCGCGCGACTGATCGCGCTCGAGTGCCAGCTCTCGCAGATAGTCGGACGTGATGTCGCCGGTGATGTATCTGCCGTCGAAGCACGACGCCTCGAAATCGGTGAGCCTCGGATTGCCGAAGCGCACCGCTTCCTTGAGCGCCTCGAGGTCCTGATACACGAGAAGGTCGGCGCCGATCTCGCGCGCGATCTCGGCTTCCGTGCGTCCGGTGGCGACCAGCTCATCCTGGTTCGGCATGTCGATGCCGTAGACGTTCGGGAAGCGCACCGGCGGGCTCGCCGACGCGAAATACACCTTGCGCGCGCCGGCATCGCGCGCCATCTGAACGATCTCCCGCGACGTGGTACCGCGCACGATCGAATCGTCGACGAGCAGCACGACCTTGTCCTTGAACTCCATGCCGATCGGGTTCAGCTTCTGGCGCACGCTCTTCCGGCGCAACGCCTGCCCCGGCATGATGAACGTGCGCCCGACGTAGCGGTTCTTGACGAAGCCTTCGCGATAGGTCTTCCCGAGCCGGTTCGCGAGCTCGAGCGCATATGGCCGGCTCGAGTCGGGGATCGGGATCACCACGTCGATGTCCTGCGCCTGCGCGATGTCGCGGATCTTCGTCGCCAGTGCTGCACCCATTCGAAGCCGCGCCTCGTACACCGACGTGCCGTCCATCACGGAATCGGGCCGCGCCAGGTACACGTACTCGAAGATGCATGGGTTGAGCGACGGGTGCGCGGCGCACTGGCGCGCGTGGAAGGTGCCCGCCTGGTCGACGAAAATCGCCTCGCCGGGCTCGACGTCGCGCAGCACCGAAAAGCCGAGCGGCTCGAGCGCGACCGACTCGGAGGCCACCAGATATTCGGGGCCACCCATCGCCTGGTTGCTGCCGATGATCAACGGACGAATGCCGAACGGATCGCGGAACGCGAGCATGCCGTAGCCGGCGATCATCGCGACCACGGCGTACGCGCCGCGGCAACGCCGATGCACGCCGGCAACCGCGCGAAAGATCGCCTCGGGGTCGAGGCGGTGATGCTGCGCGGCGCGCTCGAGCTCGAGTGCGAGCACGTTCAGCAGCACTTCGCTGTCGGAATTGGTGTTGACGTGGCGAAAGTCGAGCTCCCACAGCTCGCGCTTCAGCGCCTCGCTGTTGGTCAGGTTGCCGTTGTGGCCGAGCGTCAAGCCGAAGGGCGAATTGACGTAGAACGGCTGCGATTCGAGGTCGGAGAACGCCGAGCCGGCCGTGGGATAGCGGCAGTGCGCGATGCCGGTCGTGCCCGACAGCTCGCGCATGTTGCGCGTGCGGAACACGTCGCGCACGTAGCCGGGACCCTTGTACGTATGGAAGACGGGGCCTTCGCTCGTCACGATGCCGGCCGCATCCTGGCCGCGATGCTGCAGCAGCAGCAGCCCGTCGTAGAGGAGCTGGTTGACCGGGGTATGCGCAACGGCGCCGAGGATGCCGCACATGTCAGTCGCGCCGGGCCGCCCCAAGCGACTGACCCGCCCCCCGGGGGGCAGCGAGCGAAGCGAGCGTGGGGGGACGTTTCATGTCAGTGAGGGAGAGGTTTCACGTCACGCCTTCTGTTCGGCAGGCGCGACCTTCGGCGCGATGCGGTGCGGCGAGTAATCGAGCCGCCCGGCGATCTGCGCCGGCAGATGCGGCCGCAGCGCATACACGCCGGCCACGAGCGGCGGCACGAGTGCCGCGCTTTGCCACCACAGCATGCGCGGAAGCGGTGTCAGGCCGGCGACGAACACGAAAGCGATCATGAGCAGGACGCCGCGCGCGAAGCCGAATATCGACCCGAGGAAGCGATCGACGAAACCAAGACCCGCCGCGCGAACCACCGTCGACAACGGCCACGCGACGAGCGCACCGAGCAGCAGCGCCGCAACGAGGATCAGCGTGAATGCGAGCACGTACCTGATCGCCGGGTGGCCGAACATGTCGGGCAGCATCGCGCCGAGGATCGGGGTGAAGAGGATCGCGCACACGAGGCCGGCAACCCATGCGACGAGCGCGACCACCTCGCGGATTACGCCGCGAAAGAACGCGAAGAGCGTCGACAGCCCCACGATGCATACCACGATCCAGTCGAACGTCGTCATGAACGGGAGTCGCCGACACGCCGCGAGACGGCCACCGTCCGGCGACGCTATTTGATGGCGGCGACAATGCCGCTCTGACCTTCGGTCTTCAACTTGTCGCGCGCGGCGAGTGCCGCGTCGCGCGACGGATAGGGACCCACGCGCACGCGCCAGAGCGTGCCCTTGCTGGTCTTCAGAGGCTCGGTATATGCGGCGTATCCGGACTTCTTCAAGCGGCCGGCGAGCGAGTTCGCGCCGCGGTCGTCGGCGAATGCCGCGAGCTGCACGGCGAACGCGTCGTGCTGCGACGCGCCGCCCTCGTCGTGCGCACTCCTGGCCGGCTCCGGCGCACGATGCGAAGCGGCGGCAGTCGCCTTGGGACTTTCCGATGCCGCCGCCTTCTGCGCAGGTGCCTGCGCCGGTGCCGGGGTCGATTTATCCGTAATGATCACCGGCGCGGTGTTCGGGGGTGACGTCGTGCCCGGCTCAGGCGTGCCGGTCGCCGCATCCGAAGGCATCGTCGCCGATGACGCCGACGCGCCGCCGGGCACGCGCGTGTCGTATTTCTGCTGCCGCTCTGGCGCGGCTTCGGTTGCCGCAGAAGTCGCTGGCGCGGGCTTCGTCGCGTCGTCTGCGGCCTTCGCGTTCGGGTCGCCCTTGGTCGTGCCGTCGTTGAGGCGATTCACGAACTTGCCGCTGTCGACGGGGGGAATCCTGACCGCGACGTCGTCGCCGAGCGGCTTCTGCTCGGTCTCGAGCAGCATCGGCACGACGACGGCGACACCGAGCGCAAGCACGACGGCCCCTACGAGGCGCCGGCGCGCGCGCCTGCGCAATTCGTCTACGTTGACATCCGCCGGTTCTGCCATCGCTATGCCGGTGCGCTTCACCGTTTTCGCTGCGCGGCGGCGAGCGCCGCGGCAACGGTGAGAAACGAACCAAAGGCCGCGATTCTATCAGTCTCTCCCGCCGCGCTGCGCGCTGCGTCGAACGCTTGCTCGATGTCGTCGAAGGCGAGAATGGCGCCGGCGTCGACGCCGGCGCGCGTGAGCGCGGTTGCGAGTTGTGCCGCCAACGCGCCGCGCGGACCGGGAAGCGGTGCGATGTACCAGCAATCGACACGCGGCGCGAGGGCGCGCACGACGGCGTCGATGTCCTTGTCGCCGAGCATGCCGAAGACGGCGAGCGTGCGCGGGAAGAAGCCCATCGTCGAAAGCGTCTCGCTCAGCACGCCGGCCGCCTGCGGGTTGTGCGCAACGTCGAGCACCACCGCCGGTCGTCCCGGCAACACCTGGAAGCGCCCGGGAAGCTCGACCTGCACGAGTCCGTCGCGCACCGCGCCCGCCGCAACCGGCAGGCGAACGCGCAGCGCGTCGAGCGCCGCGAGTGCTGTCGCTGCGTTGGCGAGCTGATACGCGCCGCGAAGTGCCGGCAACGGAAGCCCGTAGCGCGCGCCCCCGGGTCCGTCGTAACGCCACTGCATGCGCTGCGCCGCGTAGCGGTAGTCGACGCCGATGCGCCACAGCGTCGCGCCGGCTGCATGCGCGGCATCGACGAGCGAGTGCGGCGGCTCGGAATCGCCGCAGATCGCCGTCCTGCCTTTGCGGAAGATGCCGGCCTTCTCGCGCCCGATCGCTTCGCGCGTCGCGCCGAGCCAGTCGACGTGGTCGATGCCGATCGTCGTGACGACGGCAACGTCGGCATCGACGAGATTCACCGCATCCAGACGTCCGCCAAGCCCGACCTCGAGGATCAGCACGTCGAGTCGCGCGGCTGCGAAGAGGTGCAACGCGGCGAGCGTCGTGTATTCGAAATACGTGAGCGGCGTGGATGCGCCATCGCCGAGGTCACGCGCCGCCTCGACGACGGCAAAGGCGTCGGCCAGTGCGGCGTCTTCCGCCTCTTTTCCCGCAATGCGAACGCGCTCGTTGAAGCGCAACAGATGCGGCGACGCGTACAGGCCGGTGCGATAGCCCGCGCAGCGATAGATCGATTCGGCGATCGCGCACGTCGAGCCCTTGCCATTGGTTCCCGCGACGGTAATCACCGGGCAGGTGATGCGCATTGCCATCCGCGCCGCGACCGCCGCGATCCGCTCGAGGCCGAGCGCGATCGACTTCGGATGCAGCGTTTCGATGAACGCAAGCCATTGCGCGAGCGTTCGCGGGTGGCTGTCGGCGCTCACCGCTGTTACTGGACCCATACGATCGGTTCGCGCGGACGGGTGCCCGCGCCGTTGGCGTCAGGCCGACGGCGCCGGCTGGCGGGTGAGCATCGCGAGCAGCCGCGCGAGCTCGTCCTTCATGTTTCGCCGGTCGACGATCATGTCGAGCGCGCCCTTCTCGACCAGGAATTCGGCGCGCTGGAAGCCTTCGGGCAATTTCTCGCGCACCGTCTGCTCGATGACGCGCGGTCCGGCAAACCCGATCAATGCGCCCGGCTCGGCGAGCACGAGGTCGGCGACGAACGCGAACGACGCGGAGACGCCACCCATTGTCGGGTCGGTGAGGATCGACACGAACGGCAGCTTCGCGCGCGTCAATTCCTGCAGCACCGCGGTGGTCTTCGCCATCTGGAACAGCGAGTTGACGCCCTCCTGCATCCGCGCGCCGCCGGACGCCGACACGCAGACGAACGGCAGCCGGTTCTCGTAGGCGACGCGCACGCCGCGCACGAAGCGCTCGCCGACGACCGAGCCCATCGAGCCGCCCATGAAGTTGAACTCGAACGCCGCGAGCACGAGCGGCACGCTCTTGACGCTTCCCTGCATCACGACCAGCGCATCGGTCTCGCCGGTGTCCTCGAGCGCGGCCTCGAGGCGCTCGGAATACTTCTTCGTATCCTTGAACTTCAGCGTGTCGACCGGAACCACCTCGAGGCCGATCTCGAAGCGTCCCTC
>DASSVX010000222.1:0-13166 GCA_035705655.1 Casimicrobiaceae bacterium | reverse complement strand
GGCGCGCACCGACATGGCGTTCGAGCTGCTCGACAAGGTCGGATTGCCCGAGGTGTCGTTCTACAAGTATCCGCATGAATTCTCGGGCGGGCAGCGGCAGCGGATCGCCATCGCGCGCTGCCTCACGATGCGTCCCGACATTCTGATCTGCGACGAATCGGTGTCGGCGCTCGACGTGTCGGTTCAGGCGCAGGTGCTGAACCTGCTGCAGGACCTGCAGGACGAGTTCCACCTGTCGTACATCTTCATCTCGCACGACCTCGCGGTCGTCAAGTACATCTCCGACGAAGTGATGGTGATGAACGAGGGCGAGATCGTCGAGATCGCCAACTCCGACGAGATCTACCGGCATCCGAAGATGCCGTACACGCGCAAGCTGCTGGCGTCGATTCCGAAGGGCTGGCAGGCAGGGCAGTAGATCGCGGCACGCCGCCGACGGTTCAAAAGGCGGGCGTCACGACTTCTCCGGAAGCGACTTCAGATATTCGACGAGGTCGTGCTTCTCCTGCGCGTCGAGGCCCAGCTTGAAGAAGATGTCGTAGTGATCGACCACGTCGCCGAGTGTCGCGAATCGTCCGTCGTGGAAGTAGCGGCCCTTGTTCGCCGGCTTCATGAAGAGACCGTTTTCGCGCACGAAGAGCCCGGCGAGGTTCATCGTCTTGTACGTATGATCCGGCGCGCGATCGGCCTCGAAGCTGTCGATGCCGATCTCTGATGGCTTGTGCAGATTCCAGCCGGGTTCGGTCCATAGCGGCTCGACGTGGCAGTTGTTGCATCCCGCCTTGCCGCTGAAAAGCTCGTCGCCGCGCCCGGCTGCCGCTTCGTCGAAGTCGATTCCGGGTCTCGGCGCAGGCGCGGGCAACGCGAGCTGATAGAAGTGCAGCGCCGCGAGCTTCGACGTGATCCGGTCGTCGTCGGGGCTGATGTGCGGCAGGTCGCCGAATCCGTTCGCGGCGGCGATCGGGAATTGCGCCGGATTGTCGAGTCGCGGATCGAAGAAGCGACCCTTGCCGTGCATTTCGAGGTTGGCGACGAATGCGTTCCAGTAGGTCACGGTTCCCCATGCACCGGTCCACGTGTGCTGGTTGAATCCGGCAAGCCCATACGCGTTCGGAAGCAGGGTTGCTCCCGACACGTTCGTCGCTGTGACGACGCCGTGCGACACCTGTTGCGGATTGAACGCCTTTCCATCGAGCGCCAGTTCGGCGTCGAACTTGCCGGGACCCCAACTCAGCAATACCGCCCTGACGGCGGCGACGTCGATGCCGAGCAGCGTCGCGAACGGCGTGAGATTGGGCGCCGAGGCGATGACCCTGCCGACGTCCAGATCCCGGTTCGCCCAGCCGTCGAGACGCTTGCCGATGCCGAAAGCGACCGAGTTGTCGACGGTCGAATGACACAGCGCGCACTGGATGCCGACCGACTTCAGCGAACCGTCGGCGTTGAAGAATCCGGTGAGGCCGACGATCGCATTCGCCTTCAACAGCGCCAGCGTGCCGGCCGGACTGTCGAGATCGAGGCGGCCGCTCTGCAACCGGCCCTGGCTCGCCTGAAGCGCATCGGCATCGACCTTGAGGCCGAGATCCAGCGCCGCGCGCGGCGTGATGCCCGGACCGACGCCGCCAAACGTGGCGCCTTCGATTGCCTGGTGCAGTTGCAGCGCGCCGCCCCAGAAATCCTCGTCGCCGAACGTGTCGAAGCGGAAGGTGTCGCGGCCTTCGGTGAACAGGTCGCGCGTGTTGGCTGCGATCTGCGCCTCGAAGCTCTTGCCGGAAAGATCGCCGGACGGTTTCCGGCCCGAGAGATCGCCGGACGCTTTCGGGCCCGCAGCATGGCGTGATTGCGCGTGGGGCACCGTATGCGACGGCTGGGCACGCGCGATATCCCTGAAGGCGAGGAATCCGGCGGCGGCGAAGCCGAGCGATGCCGCGAGGACTACCGGCAAAACCTTCGCCCGGAATGGCGGCCGTATCGATTCTCCGGAATCGGTGCCCGTTGCCGATTGCTTGCCGGATCGGCTGGTCGACTCGCGTCGGATGTGCAACATGGCGTCCTCCTTCGAGCTGTCGCGCCATCGTCAACACCGACGTCGTCGCCGCTATTCCGCAGGATCGCTATCGCCCGATGGCGATGCATCGAGCATCGCCCGCCCGGTGCGCCCTAATGGCGATGCCGATGATGCATGTCGGGATAGTGCCGGTGTGAATGGACGAGCGGCGCATGCACGTGGCGATGGCTGTGCGGCTCGTTTCCGTTCCAGGAATCGTGCGCGTGCTGATGGTGTTCGTCATGGAGGTGCCGGTGGCTGTGCTCCTGCGCTGCGTGGGCGTGCGGATGTTCATGGCGTTCGGTCAAGTGCAACCAGACGCCGGCCGCCATCACCAGGCCCGCAACGACCAGCTCCCATGTGATCGGATCGCCCTGCAGCAGCAACGCGACCGCGGCGCCGAAGAACGGGGCCACCGAAAAGTAGGCGACCGTGCGCGCGGTGCCGAGGTGTCGAAGCGCAACGACGAACAGCACGAGGCTTACGCCATAGCCGAGAAATCCCAGTAGCGCAGCCGCCGCCAGCGTGCCGCGCTGGGGCAGATCGACACCGACCAGGAATGCGAGCGCGATGTTGACGGCGCCCGCGATCAGTCCCTTCACGCAGGCAACCACGACGGCGTCGCTGGACGCGACGTTTCGAGTCAGATTATTGTCGAGCGCCCAGCAGAAGCATGCAGCCACAATCAACAGGATGCCCACCGGCGCGCCGGCGTACGCGCCGGGAGTCGACGCGAGCAACGCGCCGCCGGCCACGATGGCGAGCATGCCGGCGACGACGCGGCGATCGAAGTTTTCCCGAAAGAGGATCCAGGCGATCAGCGCCGTGAACACGGCTTCCAGATTGAGCAGCAGCGATGCGGTCGAGGCAGCGCTCGACACGAGGCCGAACATCAAGGCGACCGGCGCAACGACACCGCCAAGCAGGACAGCCGCCGCGAGCCAGCGCCATTCGTGGCGTGGGAGACGCCATGAAAAGCTGCCGCGCGCGGCGAGGCTGCGAACCGCCAACACGAGGACCAGCCCGAGGCCCGATCCCGCGTAAAGCAATCCGGCGAGCAGCAACGGCGATACCGTTCCGACCAGCGTTTTCGCGAGCGGCGTGCTGATCCCGAAGAGCAGGGCCGACGCCAGCGCGATGGCGATTCCGTGCTTCATCGCGTCGATGGTGGACGGCGAGCGCGAGCGAAGCTCAATGCGCCGTATTCACATGAGCCAGCGCGATCCTGAGTCCGTTCGCGAGCCTCCCGACGTCGTCGTTCGCCCAGAAGTGCATGAAGAACAGGCGCGGTTGATCGTCGAGCATGTGGTTATGCAACGCGGTCACTTCGATGCCGTTGTCGCGCAGCGCCTTCAGCACGGGGTTGACCTCCCTGGCCGTAAGCACGAAATCGCCGGTAATGGCCGCCTTGCCGCTGCCGGTAGGTTGAAAGTTGATGCCCGTCGCCGATCCCATCGCTTGCGGAACGTCCATGCCGGCATCCCTGATACGTCCGGCACGCGCGATATTGACTTGGTAGACGCCGCCGCTGACCATGCCCTTGTGCCCGAGCACGCGATCGATCATCGCGGTGTCGAGGTCGATCGCAGCCGGGGTCGAGGGCGGCGGACCGGATGCATCCTGGAGCGGCGTCCTGCTTTCAGCGAGCGCATCGTGGAGCGCGGTCGCGAGCTTGACCGGATTGCCGTGTCCAAGCACATGCATGTACAGCGTGAACGGTTCGTTGCGCAGCAGGTGGTTATGCAGCGCGGTGATCTCGATTCCGCTGTCCTCGAGCTTCTTCATCACCGGATTGACTTCGCCGGGCAAGAGCACAAGGTCACCCATCACGACGCCTCGATTACCGCGATTGGCGAAGGCGAGCCATGAACCAAGTGCCAACGCGGGCTTGATCTCCACGCCGTCGAGCGTCACCTTCAGGTCGGTGCGCGGAAGACCGACCCGATACACGCCTCCGGGCTGCGCCGTTCCTTTCTTGCCCAGTGCATCACCGACGCCGGTCATCCATGCGGGCTCGGCGCCAGTGGCGGACGTCGCCACAATCGCGGCGATCGCGAGTACCGCAAATCCGGATGTCAGCTTCATCGGTCACTCCTGGACTTGAACGACTGCGAGATCGTCGGCACGCGCGATGACGAGAAAGCGGCGTGCCGCGGGGTCGTTACCTGCGAGTGCGGCGCGCAACGGCCCGATTGTCACGGGAATTGCGCCGCCATCGACGCCCGCAGTGAACCGGGCGATCGGTTCGAGTGTCCCGGAACCGTCGGCATTCGCCGCGAGCGCCACCACGTACGATTGTTTCGGTTCGAGTCCGGTGACCGCGGCTTCGAGAAGGTCGATCAACCCCTGATCGTTCACCGCCACCGTCGTCCTGACGTCGTTCGTCCCGGCGGCGACCAGCGACAGATGGACGGCCGCGCCCGAGGTGCCGATCGGTACGAGGTTGGCCACACCGGTACCCGAGGGCACGGCCCGCGGCACATAAACGATCGCCTGCGGAGACTGGCCGGTAGGGATGGTGGCGACCACGGTATTCGACGATGTGTCGATCGCGGCAAGCGCCGTTCCGTTTTCGAGTCCGGCATAAATGCGGGTTCCGTCACCCGACGGCCAGATGCCGTGCGGAAGGTCGCCGACGGGAATCGTTGTGACGAGACTCGGCTGATCGCCGGTCGTGTAGACCTTCACCGTATTCGATCCGCCGATGGTGATGTAGGCGAACTGGCCGTTGGCATTGCGGGCAAAGTTGACATGATTGGTGATCGGACCGGTATCGAGCACGGCCAGCGTATCGAACGGCGGCCTCGCGTTGATCACCTGCGTCTTGCCGACATCCTTCAGCGTCAACCACACCTGCCTGCCGTCCGGCGTCGCGGCGATGTTCGGACAGAATGGCGACGCCTGCGCGATCCGGCCGACGAGGCGATGACTGTGCGTGTCGATGACGACCGTTTCCGGGCTGAAGCTCGAGCACACGTAGCCGTAGCGGCCGTCGGGCGAGAAGATCGTCATGCCCGGGCCGTTGGGGACCTCGATGCGATCGGTCAGCTTGAACGATCGCGCGTCGATCACCTGCACGTAATTCTCGCCGCGAATCGTGACCCAAGCCTCGCTGCCGTCGGGTGTGAACATCACCTCGTGCGGAGCCCGCCCGACGTAGAGAATCTGCTTGGCGAGATTCGTTTGCGTGTCGATGAAGGCGACCGAATTGGAGCCGGTCGACACCACGGCGAGCGTGCGATGGTCGGGTGAGAAGCCCATCCCATGCACGAGCAGTTGCGCCTTGTACCGCGGGTTCAGGCTGCCGGGCAGCGGATCGCCGAGCCGAATGACGCCGAGCAACCGTTGCGCCGCCGGATCGACGACCGACACGGTATTGGACGTCTGGTCGGCGAGGTAAACGCGATCCCGCGAGCTGATCGGCATGTCCGGCGCGCTTGCCGGGCCTGGCGCCTGGCCGGCGATCGCCGGTTGGCACAGCGGCGCTGCAATGGCGATCGCAACAGCCGGCGCAAGCTTCCCGATAACGCGGCTTCCGAAGCGCGTCATGTTTCTACCTCGCACTGTGTCCGGACCCTGGCGCTGCACCGCGCATCGTGGTGAGCTGCATGCGCAGCACGTCGATCTCGGAGCGCTGGGTAACGATGATTTCCTGCGCCAGGCGCCGCAGTGCGGCATTCTTCCCATGCAGGAGTTCGACCTTCGCCATATCGATCGCTCCCTGATGATGTGGAATCATCATCGCGGCGAAGTCGTGGTCGGGATCGCCGGTCATCGGCACCAGCTCCATGTCGCGCGACATGACGGCCATCGATTGAGCCAGCAATTCCTCGCTCGATTTTGCCGAATCGATCACCAATGGACCGGCGGGAACGGACGCGTCCATCGCCGGCGCGCCATGGTGCGCTGGTGCCGTCTTCGACATCCGCTCGTGCTGTTCGGCGTTGCTTGCTGCGAACGACAGCGCAAGGCCGATGGCGAAAAAGGCGATCGTCCATTTGGTCAAGCGGCGTGGCATGGCCCTGAATACGGAACGTTCGTCGCACCGCATAAGAGCGCGACGCAAAGGCATAGTTCATGGATTCGCGCGGTTCGATGCAATCTTCGGCGGGCGTGAAATGAGCATCGCGAAACGGCAGCAAGCAGCCGGGCAGTAACCGCCACAATCTACGGCAAACAGACGCAGATTGCGGATTAATCCGCGTCGCGGGAACGCTGCGCGCGCAAGCTCATGCGCTTTCGCGCGGCACGAGCTCGAATCCCGTGTCGATGATGCGCCTGCGCACCGTGCGCCCGGCCAGGCGATCGCACAGCATCGCGCCGGCACGCTGGCCGATTTCGTAGCGCGGAACCCGTATCGTCGTCAACGCGGGAACCACCTGCCCCGCGATCGGTATGTCGTCGAAGCCCGCGATGGCAATGTCGCGCGGTATCGCGAGCCCGCGCCGCTGGCATTCGTAGAGTGCGCCGACGGCGAGCGCGTCGGCCGAGCAGAACACGGCGCGCACGCCGGGACGCCGCTCGAGGAGCGACGCCATCGCGCGTCCGCCCGCGTCGACGTCGAGCGTCGTTTCCTCGCACAGGCCCGGATCGATCCTGCGCCGCCCGGCCTTCATCGCCTGCTCGTAGCCGTTGCGCCGGTCGCGCGCGCGATCGTTGTCCTTCGGGAACGCGCCGATGTAGCCGATCGATGCATAGCGCCGCTGAATGAGGTAGCGCGTGATCGCGCGTGCCGCGTCGACGTTCGAGAAGCCCACCAGCATGTCGATCGGATGCGTGGTCAGGTTGCCGCCTTCGACGACGGGAATGTCCGCCCGCTGCAGCATGCGCACCGTCTCGGCGCTGTGCGCGACGCCGCTCAGGTAGATGCCGTCGACGCGCCGCGACAGGAACGCGCGCACCAGCGCCTCCTCTTCGGCGACGGAAAATCCGCTGGCGCCAAGCAGCAGGTGCAAGCCCTTCGGCACCAGCGCGTCGGTCAGCCCCTGCATGATCTCGGCGATCAGCGAGTTCGTCAGCACCGGGATCACCGCGGCGATCAGGCCCGAGCGATTCGACGCGAGGCCGCGGGCGATCAGGTCGGGCGTGTAGCCGGTTTCGCGGATCACGCGCTCGACACGCGCGCGCGTCGCGGCCGCCACCTTCGCCGGCTCCCGCAACACGCGCACCACCGTCATCGCCGACACGCCGGCGGCCAGCGCGACGTCGGCGAGTCGCGGACGCCGCGAAGGCGCGAGGCGCGAGCGCGGTTTTGCACGCGGCGTGCGCATTGCCGTCACCATGGAGCCGCCGGTCGCCTGCCATCCGGCGTGGTTTGACAGCGGCAAAATGGAAGCGCTAACATGTAAGCGATAACATAACACGGCGCGAGCGCCGGTTGGGGGGACGGAGGTGTCGAACGGCGTGCGCAACGCGTTCGCTGGGTACCGGCCGGCGTTGATCTACGCGCGCACGATGCTCGCGTTCTTCGTCGTGTGGACGCTCGTCGCGATGCTGACGGCGAACGCCATCCTGCTGCCGTCGCCGCTTACCGTGGCCGGCGCCATGCTCGATCTCGCGCGCGACCTCGAGCTGTTCCTGCATGCGGGCATCAGCCTCGGCCGCATGGCGGTGAGCCTTGCCCTCGGTTCGCTCCTCGCGATCCCGCTCGGCCTCGCGATGGGGCTTTCACGCGCGCTCGACCAGATTTTCGACCCGATCATCGAAATCCTGCGGCCGATCTCCGGCATCGCGTGGATTCCGCTCGCACTCTTCATCTTCGGCATCGGCAACGCGCTGCCGGTCTTCATCATGACGTACGCCGGCTTCTTTCCGATCCTCCTCGGCACGATAGCCGGCGTGCGCAGCGTCGACCGGCGGCTCATCGACGCGGCGCGCACGATGGGCGTGCCGCGGCGCACGATCGTCACCCGCGTCGTCGTGCCGGCGGCGCTGCCGTCGCTGATGGTCGCGCTGCGGCTCGGCGTCGCATCGTCGTGGACCGCGGTCGTTGCCGCCGAGCTGATCGGCGCGCCCAGCGGGCTCGGCTATGCCGTCGAGTGGTATCGCGAGCTGCTCGCAACGCCGCAGGTGATGTCGTTCATCGCGATGATCGGCGTGCTCGGCTACCTGTGCGACCTCGGCGTGCGCGCGCTCGGCCGCTGGTTCACGCCGTGGGCGCGCGAGGCGGTGCGATGATCGCCGCGCGCATTGTCCGCGGCCTCGGGCTGCCGCTGCTGCTGCTCGCGCTGTGGCAGGCATGGGGCAGCGCTTCGCACAACCCGCGCATGCCGGTGCCGACGCACGTGGTCACGGCGGCGGTCGACCTGCTGCGCTCGGGCGAGTTGCCGCTCGCGATCATGCAGAGCCTGTCGCGCGTATTCGCAGGCTTTGCCGTCGCCGCGGTGATCGCCATTCCGCTCGGGCTGTCGATGGGCACGTTCCGCGGCGTCGAGCGCAACGTCGATCCGCTGGTGGAGAGCTTCCGGCCGATCGCGGCGATCGCCATCCTGCCGCTCGCAATCCTGTGGCTTGGCACCGGGACCGGCGCCGCCGTGATGATCGTCGCGTACGCGGCGTTCTTTCCGATCGTCATCAATACCGTCGCCGGTGCGAAGGGAGTCAACGCAACGTTGCTGCGCGCCGCGGCGACGATGGGCGTGCCCCGGTTGCGCACGATCCGCACGGTGATCGTGCCGGCGGCGCTGCCGGCCATCGGCGTCGGCCTGCGCATTGCAATGGGCGTTGCCTGGACGGCGATCGTCGCCGCCGAGCTCGCCGTCGGCGCGAAGGCCGGCGGCGGCGGATCGGGGGGGATCGGCCAGATGATGTTCGTGTTCTATGCGTACAGCATCGAGCTCAACCGCATCATCGTATGCATGATCGCGGTGGGCCTCGTCGCACTCGTGCTCGACCGGCTCCTGCGCATCGGCATGCGGCTTTTGATGCCCTGGACGCCGCGATGACCGGCGCCACGCCCATCGCGGGCGCGAAGCTGCGCCTCGCGCACGTTGCCAAGCACTTCGACGTGGGCGGGGCGAAACCGACGATCGCCGTCGACGATTTCACGCTCGACATCGTGCAGGGCGAGTTCCTCGTGATCGTCGGCCCATCGGGCTGCGGCAAGACGACGGTGCTCAATATCCTGGCCGGGCTCGAGCGACCGAGTGCCGGCAGCGTGACGCTCGACGATCGCGAGATCACCGGTCCGGGGCCCGCGCGCGGCGTGATGTTCCAGGACTACGCGCTCTTCCCCTGGCAGACGGTGCAAGGCAATGTCGGCTTCGGCCTCAAATACGGTCCCTCGGGCAACGGCCTTTCCACCGATGCGCGTGCGCGCCGCGTGCAGGATTGCATCGACCTCGTCGGGCTCAACGGCGCCGAAGACAAGTATCCGCACCAGCTATCCGGGGGCATGCGCCAGCGCGCGGCCCTCGCGCGGCTGATGGCGAACGAGCCGGAAGTGCTGCTGATGGACGAGCCGCTCGCCGCCCTCGACGCGCAGACGCGGCTCATCCTGCAGGACGAGCTGCTGCGCATCTGGGGGCAGGACCGACCGGCCGCTCGACGGCGCACCGTCGTGTTCATCACGCACGCGATCGACGAGGCCGTGTTTCTCGCCGACCGCGTCGCCGTCATGACGACGCGCCCGGGACGCCTCAAGGCGTTGATCGACGTTCCGCTGCCGCGTCCGCGCAACGATGCAACGCGCGCGTCGGCCGAGTTCCAGGCTCTCAGCCAGCACATCTGGAGCCTTATTCGTGACGAAGCGTATCGCGCGACCGTCACCTGATCGACCCACGAAGGAGGAAGACAGACATGAGCATCGAGAAGGATCGCAAGAGCGTGTCGCGGCGCCGTTTCATCGCCACGGCCGGCGCCGCGTCACTCGCATTCGCCGCACCGGCGATCGTCCGCGCGCAGGGCAGGAAGGCGCTCAAGGTGTCGGTCGGCCGCCAGCCGTGGGCCGCCGGCAATTCGCCGGTCACGAAGTACATGATGGACAACAAGACGTTCGAGCGCTTCGCCGGCGATGCGGGCTACGACCTCAGCGTCGACTACCGCGACTATCCGTCCGCGGCGCCGCAGGTCGAAGCGTTCGTCTCCGGCAACCTCGACTTCGGCATGTGGGGCAACACGCCGATCGTGCGCCTCGTCGCGCAGAACCAGCCGATCCAGATCATGACGGTGGGCGAAGGCCATTTCCGCTTCGTGCTCGCGACGCGCAAGGATTCGCCGATCCGCAACGTCGCCGATCTCAAGGGCAAGACGGTGGGGGCGCTCCTCGGCGGCGATCCGTACAACGTGCTGTCGCAGATGCTGCGCTACGAGCTCGGCAATCCCGACCCGAAGGCATTCAACATCACGGTGGTCAACACGCCGACGCAGGCGCAGGCGGCGACGATCCCGGGCGGCATGGATGCGGCCGTCGTGATCTACCCGGCATTTCTCAAGGCGAGCGCCGAGCTCGGCATCGTCGGCATCATCAACTCGTTCGGGTACACCGAAAGCCACTACAAGGGGCCGGCTGGCGAGGGCGCCGGCATTCTGCTGCCTTCGGTGAAGAAATCGCCGTTCTATCCCGACGGCTTCTACCTGCACCGCTCGTTCTGGATCGGCAGCCGCAAGATCATCGAGAGCGATCCCGCCGTGGCGACGGCGTTCGTGACCGCACAGCAGGACGCGGTGGCGAAGCTCACGAAGATGGACCCGGGCACCGTGTCCGAGCTCGCGAAGAAATACTGGGAGCTGCCGCCCGAGCTCGGCGCAAAGGTGGTCGAGGACGACGTGCTGTTCAAGCGCGGCTGGTGCTGGCCGACCGAAGGCGATGCGGTTGCGTTGCTCGAGACGTCGAAGAGCATGGTCGACGGCAAGCTCATCACCAAGCCGCTCACGTGGGATCAGGTGAAGGGCGCCTTCGCGCTGGCGGCACCGCTCGACAAGGCCGCCTACGAAAAGACCGGACGGGTACCTGACGCGGCGGGCTTCCACGACAAGAACGCGAAGGACCTCCGCGGCGCGCCAGTGTGGGATATGCCGAGCTGGGGTACGCGGACGTGAGCGCGCGGCGAAGGGCCGCCCCGAGCCGTGCGATGCGCCCCCTCGGGGGGCAGCGAAGCGGCGAAGCCGCGAGCGTGGGGGAATCATGATTACCGTAGGTTTCATCGGACTCGGCACGATGGGCGCGCCGATGGCGCGCAACCTTCTCCATAAGGGCCACCGGCTGGTCGTCGCCGACGTGGTGCCGGCCGCGGTGGCCTCGCTCACCGCGGCCGGTGCGCTCGCCGCGCGCACGCCGAAGGAGGTGGCGGCCGCGAGCGATTTCGTCATCACGATGCTTCCCGATGCGCCGGATGTCGAGCGGGTGGCACTCGGGGCCGACGGCATCGTCGCCGGGATCCGCGCCGGCTCGGTCTACATCGACATGAGCACCATCGATCCCGATACCACGCGTAACGTCGGCGAGCAGATCGCGTCGAAGGGCGCGTCGATGATCGACAGCCCTGTCGGCAAGACCGCCGACCACGCGGTCGCCGGCACGCTCACGCTGATGGTGGGCGGCCCCGACGACGTCGTCGCGCGCTGCCGGCCGATCCTCGATTGCATGGGCACCGACTTCTTCCATTGCGGAGGCCTTGGCGCCGGGCAGACGATGAAGCTCATCAACAACCTGCTCGCCACCGCCGTTTCCGAGGCGTCGATCGAGGCGCTCGTGACCGGAGCCAAATCGGGGCTGACGCTCGACACGATGATGAGCGTTCTGCGCACGACGATGGCGTGGAACAACGCCCTTGCCATCGCGTTGCCGAAGCGGCCGCTCGCGGGCGACTTCAGCCCGGGATTCATGCTGAAGCTCGCGCACAAGGATTGCCGGCTCGCGCTCGAGATGGCGCGCAGGCTCGGCGTGATTACGCCCGTGGGGCGCGCGGCGCTCGCGAGTCTCGACGAGGCGATGCAGCGCGGCTTGCACGACGACGATGTCGGCGCGTTGCTGAAGCTGCGCGAGGACGCCGCGGGCGTCGAGGTGCGGCTGCCGCCCGCGTGACGTGCCGCATGGGGAGATTCGATCCCGCCGCGGCGCGAAGGATCGGGCGGCGCGATCTTGCCGTCGCGCAACTCGGCGTCGGCGCGCTCCCGTTCGGCAGCTTCGCCAATGACGACACCGATGCATCGATCGACGGCGCATTCGCCGCCGCGTACGCCGCCGGCCTGCGCTATTTCGACACCGCGCCGCTCTACGGCCTTGGCTTGTCCGAGCATCGGCTGGGAGCGTGTCTTCGCGGCATCGATCGGCGCTCGGTCGTGCTGTCGACGAAAGTCGGCAGGCTGCTGCGTCCGCTCGAGGGTGGGCCCGCGCCGGGTATCTGCGCCGGCAGCTCGCCATTCAACGTCGAGTTCGACTACAGCTACGACGGAACGCTGCGCTCGCTCGAGGCGAGCATGCAGCGCCTTGGGACGAACGCGCTCGACATCGTGCTGATCCACGACGTGAACCGGCGCTGGCAGGGCGATCTCGTCGAGCAACGTTATCGCGAGGCGATGGAAGGCGCGCACCGTGCGCTTTGCGACCTGCGGACCGCGGGCACGATCAAGGCGTTCGGCGTGGGCGTCAACGACTGGCAGATCCTGCTGCGCTTCGCCGCCGACGGCGACTTCGACTGTTTCATGCTCGCGGGCCGCTATACGCTGCTCGATCACACGTCGCTCGACACGTTCATGCCCGAGTGCGAACGTCGGAACATTTCGGTGCTGATGGCCGCGCCGTTCAACTCGGGCATTCTCGCCACCGGCGCCACGACCGGTGCGACGTACTTCTATGCCGAAGCCGACGCGGAAGTCCTGTCGCGCACGAAAAGGATCGAGGCGATCTGCGCGCGCCATCGCGTTGCCATTGCGGCGGCGGCGCTGCAGTTTCCGCTCGCGCACCCGGCGGTGGCGAGCGTCGTGACGGGAATGCGCAGCCGGCGCGAAGTCGACGCGAATGTCGCACATTGCCAGGCAGACATTCCCCGTGATTTCTGGGCCGAGCTCAAGGCGGAAGGGCTCGTCGCCGCCGGTGCGCCGGTACCGGCCGTGTAGTGTTACCGATCAACGGAGCCCGATCATGAAGCATTGCGGATGCCATCCCCTGCATCACCAC
>DASSVX010000221.1:0-7878 GCA_035705655.1 Casimicrobiaceae bacterium | reverse complement strand
CGTCGATCGGCCCGACAGCGCCGCGACGCTCGAGTTGACTGCGCCCATCGCGGTGCTCGGCAACGCCGCACGCACGACGTTGCGTGCGAGCCGCCATGGATCGGTGCTCGCTGTATTCCGGCGCAGCTTCTACGTCCGCTTCGGCATCGATCTCGTGTGCGTGGGGCCGGTCGCGCTCGGACGCGGGCCATTGAATGCGCTTCATGCGACGATCGATCCCGTGTCGTGGCTCGACCGCGGTCTGGCGCCTGGCGCCGAGGTCCGGTCCGATGGACGCAGACTCGCGGTCGACGATCGCTTCGTGTTCGACTTCGCCACGGCCGACGTGTGGCAACCGACGGTTGCTCCGCCTTCCGCGATCGCGTCGCTGCATGCCGGCGTGCAGCTTCTCGCGCAGGCGGCGCGGCAACGCTCGCCCGGCGGTCTTGGTGCGCTGCTGTGGTTATCCGCGAACGAGCTCGACAACGATGCGCGCGGGGCGCGCGATCCGCTGCTGCGGGCAGCGATGCCGCCGGTCGCGGCACTTCGCGGCTGGCTCGCGTCGGTGCTCGCGGATGTCGACGCGCCGCTCCCCGCGATCGGCGCGTTGATCGGGCTCGGTCCCGGATTGACGCCATCGGGCGATGACTTCCTTTGCGGAACGATGGCCGCACTGCACTATCTCGGTCGGGCCGGTGTCGCCTCGCGCCTCGCGGCCATCGTTTTGCCGCGACTCCCGGAGACGAACCTGATCAGCGCCGCCTACTTGCGCTGCGCATCGACCGGCGACGCGTCGAGCGTGCTGTTCGACGTGCTCGACTGCCTGTCCGGAGTGGACAGCGCGCTGCTCGCGCAGCGTCTCGACGCGGTGGATCGCGTCGGGCACACGTCGGGCTGGGACTGTCTCGCCGGTGCGGCGGCGGTGTGCGCCGAGCTCGCAACGCTGCTGCCGAGGCATGCGCATGCTGCGGCGCATGCCGGCTGCTGAAATCTACGGAAGCTTGCGCAGCACGTCGATCGCAAGCTCCGCCGCGTGCGCATTCGACGGCGCGACGATGACACCGGCGTCCTCGAGCAGCGTGACCTGCCGCGAATAACCCTGCGGGTCGTCTTCGGTTCCGCACACCGACGTGATCAGCACCGCCTTGCGCTCGTTTGCCGGCGGCAGCACGGAAATGAGCTCGCCGGCGGGGTCCGCGTTCGCCCCGTAACCGATCACCACGTCCATGAGGATCACGGCCGTCCGGTTGTCCTCGAGCGCATCCGACAGCATGCGGTTGCGCAGCGTCGCGTCGATCATCGGATGCGGGCGGCCGACCGTGTATTCATCGTCGCCGAGATCGAGGAGCGCATGCACATCGCCGGCCGCGGCCTTGCGCACGCCAGGTATCGGGACGTTCGACGAAACCGCGATGCCGGCGCGGCGGAAGAACACCTGCGCTTCGGCGCACATCGTGCCGCCGGAAAAAAGTCCCTGCACGCGAGAGCGCCCGCGGGCAACGCGTGCGGCGAGCTCCGACGCGGCGGGCGGCTGATCTTTCCAGACGATGCGCTTGCCCGACAGCGCGCTCTGCGCGGTCGATCGCAGGTCGGAAAACAGCGCGGCATTCGGCGGCACCGGCATCTCGTCGACACCGATGAAGCAGATCGACACTTTCTTGCTGCTTTGCGCGATGCGATCGAGAACCACTTTTGCAACCGCGGGTTCCGGCGGCTTCGAGATCAGCACGATCTGCCTCGTGCCGGGATCGCGGTCGAGCGCGTCGAAAGCCATCAACGTCGTGATGCCGCCAACCGCCTGCTTCAAGTCGCGCCCACCGACGCCGATCACGTGCGACACGCCACCACCGCCACGTGCGATCAACGTCGATACTTCCTGCAGCCCGGTGCCCGACGCGCCGACGAGGCCGATGTCGCCGCGCGCGATCACATTGGCGAAGGCGAGCGGAACCCCCCCGATGATCGCCGTCCCGCAATCGGGACCCATCATCAGCAAGCCTCTCTGCCGCGCATCCTGCTTCAGTGCGACCTCGTCGGCGATCGGCACGTTGTCGCTGAACATCATCACGTGCAGCCCGCGATTGAGCGCGCGTCGCGCCTCCGCCGCGGCGAATTCGCCGGGCACCGAGATGAGCGCGAGATTGGCGCCCGGCAATTGCGCAAGCGCGGTGTCGAGCGATTTGGGATGCCACTGGCCGGCACCCTGCTCGGTCGCGGCGGGCGCGTCGAGCAGGCGCTCGGCTTCGGCGAGTGCCGTCGCCGCCTGCGCCTCGCCGTCGGCCGATACCGCGAAGATCAGGTCATTGGGACCCGCGCGTTCCCCATCGGCGTTCAGCAGTCCCGCGTCGCGCATCAGATTCTTGTTGGTGACCGAGCCGATCATCAGCGCAGCGCTCGCCACGCCGTCGAGCGCGCCGACCGCGCGTGAGATGCGCATCAGCGCGACCGAGTCGCGATAGAACGCGCGGCGTACCTGGTTGACGACGTGGGCCATGTTCAGTTTGCTCCGTTCATTTCGGCGAAGGTGACGAGTGCCTGCTCGAAACACGCGAGGGGAGGATGAACGACACCGGCGCCGATCTGGCCGCGTCCGGGCAACCGGTTCGCGATCGCGGTGTTGATCACGGGCAGCAATCCGGTCGCGAGCACCTTGCGGATGTCGATGGCGGTAGGCACGCCCGTCATGTCGAGCGTCGGCAACGCCCAATCGGCATTGGTGCCGAGCGTGATCTCGCGCATGCTCCGCGTGTAACCGATCGCGTCGGCCAGTGTTCCCGCGCCGATGAAGCCGACGACGGCGGGCGACGCCGCCATCGCGAAGCCGCCGAGCCCGACCGTCTCGGTGATGCACGAATCGCCGATGTCCGGATTGGCATCGGCCTCGGTGAACCCGGCGAACAGCAAACCCCTGGCCGGCTGCGCGGGACCCGTGAACCAGCGATCGCCGGTGCCGCTGACGCGAATGCCGAAATCGGTGCCGTTACGCGCCATCGTCGTGACGACGGTCGAGTGCGCGATACCGTGCGCCGGCGCCACCGTCGCCTTGGCCATCGCCATCGCGACGTTGAGGAAGAACATGTCGTTGCCCGCAACGAAACGCAGGATGCGGCCAAGCTCGCGCGTCGCGGTGTCGGCGAGCTCGCCGGCGAGCTCGCGCAGGATCAGGCTCGAGCAGGCGGCGTTGCGCATGTGCATTTCGTCGCCCATCGAAAGGCCGCGTGCGATCAGGGGTTTCAGCGGCACGCCATCGCGGTTGCGTATCGCGGCACCGAGCGCAGGACCGGCCACCGCCGCCATCCATTGCAGCCGGTCGATCACTTCGCGATCGTTGCCGCCGAAGCGCATTACATTCCCGATGCCCTCGTTGACCGTGCAGAACGCGCGATTGCCGAACGCACGGTTCTCGACCACGAGAACCGCCATGTTGCGTGTCGTCATCCCGGTCATCGGGCCGACTGCATCGTAATGATGGTTGGGCTCGAACCGGATCTCGCCGGACGCAGCGAGACGGCTCGCGGCCTCGAGGTCCTCGGCCCATCCTTCGAACACGATGGCGCCGGCCACGGCGCCGCGCATCGGTCCGCACATGCGGTCCCAGCCGATCGGCGGTCCGGCATGCAATATCGTCCGCTCGGGCAGTTGCGGGATCGCGTCTTTCGCGAGCTGGACGTCGACCAGGACCGGCTCGCTTGCGAGGATCCGTCGCAACGCCTCGCGGTTGGCGGCGGCGATCGTGTCGACGGGGGTGACGCTCGTCATGTCAGCCGCCGAGCTTCGCCAGGAGGCTGCTGATCCTGGGATCGCTCACCGCAGGCGGCGACCAGTCCACGTGCACGACAGCGACATGGCAGCGCGCCAGGTCGAGCGCGAACTCGCGCAGCCCGATGTTGATTACGCGCACCTCGGAATGCAGCAGCTTGTCGGTTTCCATCGCTTCGCTCCTCGCGGGCTTTGATCGCATAATAACGCACAGTGGCAGGAATTTCGAAATATCTTGACATTGCATCGCATAGCCAGTTTACTGATCGCCGCCGGCGCCCGCGCCGAAGGCTCCGGAACCCGCGGAGCGTCACTGCGCGGGCGTTTCGGTTGGCGCGCGGTTTGTTCGCACAATGCATGACGGGATGCTGACGAAATGTCCAGGGAAAGATTCGAATCGCGAGTGATCCGGGTACCGATGAATTCGCCCGGCGACGTTTCGGGCGTCGCGGCGCTGTTCGACCGCGGCGACGTCGATCCCGCGCACGTCGTCGCGATCATGGAGCAAACCGAGGGTGACCCGTACGCTCGCGGCTACGCGACGCTCGCGATGGAAGTGCTGCTGTCCGAGCGGCTCGGCATGTCGCGCCGGCAGGTCTTCGACACGATACCGATGATGATGATCGGTGGCGTGGGCGGCATCATGTGCCCGCACATCATTCTCTTCATCCGGCAGCCGGGCGGCGTCGCCGGCCGTGGAAAGCGCCTTGCACTCGGCGTCGCCAGCTCGCGCGAGCTCGAGCCCGAGGAATACGGGACGATGATCCAGGTGGATCTGGTGACCGAGGCCGTGCGCGACGCGATGCGCGACGCGGGCATGACCCACGTCTCGCAGATCGAGTGCGTCGAGGTCAAGTGCCCCGCGATGACGCCTGCGCGCATCGCCGACGCGCAGATGCGCGGAGCGAAGGTCGCCAACACGAACCCGGCCGTCGCGTCGTCGCTCGCCAAAGGGGCGTGCGCGCTGGGTGTTGCCGTGGCCACCGGCGAGGTCGAACGCGAGAAGTTGCGCGACGGCGTCGTCAATGTCGACAAATCGCTGTATTCGTCGATTGCCTCGACGTCGGCGGGAGGCGAGCAGGTGGCGTGTCGCGTGCTGGTCATCGGCAACGTCGACGGCGCGCCGGGGAAGCTCGTTGCCGCGCACGGCGTGATGGAGGACCAGCTCGACATCGCCGGTGCGCGCAACGCGTTCGCGCGGGCGGGGCTCGCACTGCACGAGGGCAGCGTCGCCGAGCGCGACCGCGAGCGCATCGCCGCAGTGCTCGTGAACGCGGGCGCCGATTACGTCGGCAGCGTTCGCGGGCGACGCCACGTGCTGCATTCCGACTTCCTGTCGCCGTTCAGCGGCATCCAGGCCAAGGCGGTCGCGCACGCCATCGTGGCGACGATCGTCGGCGACACGATGTTCCTCGCGTCGGCGGGCGCCGAGCATCAGGGTCCGCCGGGTGCCAACCTGGTGTGCGTCATCGCCGAAGCCGCCGCGTAGCGTTCGAGGGATATTCGTCATGGATGTCGAAAAGCATTTGCGACTGACGCAGGCCGGCGCGATGAAGATCGTCGAGTCCGCCGTCAGGCACGCGGTCGAGATGGGCAAGCCGCAATGCATCGCGGTCGTCGACGAGGGGGGCCACCTGCTCGCGTTCACGCGGATGGATGGTGGCAAGCGGCTCAGCATCGAATCTTCGATTCGCAAGGCATCGACGGCGGCGTCGAGTCGTGCGCCGACCGGGGGCATCCAGGGCGAGCTCGAATTCCGGCTCGCGCATGCGACGTCGGGGCAGCTCGTCAACCTGAAGGGCGGATTGCCGATCATCGTCGACGGCATCACAATCGGCGGCATCGGTGTCGGCTCGCAGACCGGCGACGAAGACCTCGAAGTCGCGAAGGCGGGTCTTCGCGCCATCGCGGGTGCGGTGTCTGGCTGAGCGGTCCGCGCAAGAAAGGCGGTTCGGCGACTGCAGGCCGGGCCAATGTGGAAATCCCGCGATCATGAAAGTCGCCGTTTTTTGTGGATCGAATCCCGGCCGGTCGCAAGTTTATGGCGACGCCGCGCTAAAGCTCGGCCGCGCGCTTGCCGCGCGCGGCGTCGAGCTCGTGTTCGGTGGCACCAACAAGGGCCTGATGAAAATCGTTGCTGACGCCGTGGTGGCCGGCGGCGGCGCCGTGCACGGCGTCATTCCGGCAGCGCTCGTCGACAAGGGTCAGCAGTATTCGCAGCTCACGCATGCCGACATCGTCGAGACCCGGTCGCTGCGCAAGCGCCGGATGGCCGAGATCGCCGACGGTTTCATCGCCATGCCCGGCGGCGTCGGCACGCTCGAGGAGTTGCTCGAAATGTGGGTCGACGCGCAGCTCGACGGTCATGGCAAGCCCCTCGGGCTGCTCAACGTCGGCGGATTTTTCGACGGCCTGCTGACGTTCGTCGACACGATGATCGACGAAGGCTTCCTGCCGCCGCAGCACCGGGACATGATCATCGCCATGCCCGATCCCGAGAACCTGCTCGATGCATTTCGTTCGTTTGCTCCGGTCACCACGTCCAAGTGGATGTGACCTGGCGCCGTCGCCGTCAAACCGATCGAGGAGAATCCGCCATGTCCGTACGTGCCTTTCTGCGCATCGCCGCCGCGGCGCTCGCCGCGCTGACCGTTGCAACCGCCGCGCATGCCGCGGATCCGGTCAAGATCCGCTTCGTGCTGAACTGGAAATACCAGGGCCCGCAGGCATGGTTCTTCGTCGCGCAGGACAAGGGCTATTTCAAGGCCGAGGGCCTCGACGTGCAGATGGACCAGGGGGAGGGATCGGGCGCCGCCGTCACCCGGGTTGCGAGCAAGGCGTACGACATGGGGTTCGGCGACATCAATGCGTTGACCGTTTTCGCCGCTCAGCACCCCGAGGACTCGCCGAAGGCCGTGTTCATGGTGTACGGCAACTCGCCGTTCTCGATCTACTCGCTGAAGGACAAGGGCTTCACTTCGCCCAAGCAGCTCGAAGGCAAAACGCTCGGCGCACCGGTCGACGATGCGCCGTTCAAGCTCTTTCCGGCATTCGCGAAGGCCGCCGGCATCGACGCCAGCAAGGTGAAATGGAAGCACATGCAGCCGAGCCTGCGCGAGCAGATGCTCGTGCGCGGCGAGGTCGACGCGGTGTCCGGATACATCAACACGGTCTGGTTCAGCCTGCGCAAGATCTACCCGAACCCGGGCGACAAGGTGAACATCATGAAGTACAGCGACTACGGTCTCGATCTTTACAGCAACGCGATCATCGTGTCGAAGGACTTCATCCAGGCGCATCCGCAGGCCGTCGCCGGGTTCCTCCGCGCGATCGCGAAGGGCTTCCAGGACGTGCTCGCCAATCCCGGGATGGGAGTCGACGCAGCACTCAAGCGCCAGCCGCTGCTCGACCGGCGCATCGAGCTCGAGAACCTGATCGCCACGGTGAACATCGAGATGCTCTCGCCGGAATCGAAGCGCATCGGCGTGGGCGACGTCGACGATGCACATTTGAAGAAGGGCATCGGCATCGTCGTCGATGCGTACGAGCTGAAGCGCACGCCGGCGCCCGACGAAGTGTTTACGCGCCAGTTCCTGCCGGCACGCGAGCTGCGTAACATCCACGAGCTCAAGACGCCGGAATGACCACAATCGGCGCAGTGGCCGCCGCGACCTCGAGCGTCGACGACGCCGACGTGTTCGTCGACGTGCAGAACGTCAGGCTCAACTACAAGGTCGGCGACGACAGCTCGACGCTGGCGCTCGACCAGGCGAGCATGACGCTGCGGCGTGGAGAGTTCGTCGCGATCGTCGGTCCGAGCGGCTGCGGCAAGTCGTCGCTGCTGAAGCTCGCGTCCGGATTGCGCCGGCCGTCGCAGGGCGAGGTCGTCGTCGGCGGAAGCGCAGTCGTGAAGCCGATCAAGATCGTCGGCATGGCGTTCCAGAATCCCACGATGCTGCCCTGGCTGCGCACGATCGACAACGTGCTGATGCCGCTCCGGATCGTCGAGCCGCACCGCAGCCAGTTCCGCGCGAAGAAGGACGCGTATCGCGCGATGGCGCAGTCGCTTCTTGGCGAAGTGGGGCTCGGCAATTTCGCCGACAAGTATCCGTGGGAGCTGTCGGGCGGGATGCTGCAGCG
>DASSVX010000220.1:0-20286 GCA_035705655.1 Casimicrobiaceae bacterium | reverse complement strand
GTGCGCTTCGCGTCGTATGCCGATTGGGTGAACACCGTCGACGACTTCCTCGCGCGGCGTGGTGCGACGCGCGAGGAGATCGATGCCATCTTCGAGCGCAACGTGCGCCGCGCCAACCCCTGCCTTTCCCTTCGCATGCTCACCGGGACCCCGCCATGAAACGATCTCAGATCAATGCAGCCATCGAGCTCGCGCACCAGACGCTGCGCAAGCACGGCATCCGTCTCCCGGAGTACGCCTACTGGTCGCCGGACGACTGGCGCCGCAAAGCGGGTCCCCAGCATCGGCGCATTTTCGACAACATGCTCGGCTGGGCGTGCACCGACTTCGGCCAGGGCGACTTCGATCGCTGCGGCATCACGATGTTCGACGTGCGCAACGGCACGCCCGAGCCGAACCTCGGCACGCCCTACGGCGAGAAGATTTTCGTGCTGAAGCCCGGGCAGCGCCTGCCGTTCCACTTCCACTATGGCAAGACCGAAGACATCATCAGCTACGCGGGGGGCACGCTGCTGATCCAGCTCTACAACGCGAATCCCGACGAGACGATGAACGAGACCACGCCGGGCCATGTGTATTGCGACGGGGTGCGCAAGTCCTTCGAGCCGGGGCAGATCTTCGAGATCCCCCACGGGCAGAGCCTGACGATCGTGCCGCGGCTCTACCATCGCTTCTGGGCGAAGGAGGACGGCGCGGTGCTGGCGGGTGGCGAGATCTCGACCATCTCGGTGCCGAAGACCGACAACAAGTTCACCGCCGGCGGCCGCCGCTTCGTACCCATCGAGGAGGACGTGGCGCCCACCTGGCTGCTGAACGTCGATTACGACCAGCTGCGCGAGGTCGCCTGAATGCCGGCAAGACTGCAAGACCGCGTTGCGATCGTCACCGGCGCAGGTGCGGGCATCGGCGCCGCGATCGCGCGTGCGTTCTGCGCCGAAGGCGCGCGCGTCGCCATTGCCGACCTCGACACCGGGAGCGCGGAACGCACCGCGACCGATATCGGCGCGAACGCCGTTGCAATGCCACTCGACGTGACGAACGAGGATCGGGTGCGCGCGGTCGTCGCGGAGACGCGGCGGCGCTTCGGGCGCATCGACATCCTCGTCAACAACGCCGGCATCATGCGCAAGGCGTACGTGAAGGACATGTCCGAGGACCTGTGGGATGCCGTCGTCGACGTCAACCTCAAGGCGACGTTCCTGTGCAGCAAGGCGGTGCTGCCGGCGATGATCGAGGCGAAGCGCGGACGCATCATCAATATCGCCTCGATCGCCGGCAAGGTGGGCGAGCCGACGGCGAGCGCCTACAGCGCGGCGAAGTTCGGCGTGATCGGCTTCACGCGCTCGCTCGCTCTCGAGGTCGCGCAATTCGACATCCTGGTGAACGCGATCTGCCCCGGCCCCATTCCGACGGCGCTCGGCCAGCAGGGATGGCGCGACGGCGCGCAGGTCGAGGGCGTCGCGCTCGACCGGGTCATGGCGCGCGTCGGCTCGCGTTCGCCACTGCGCCGGCTCGGCACCGTCGAGCAGGTTGCGCAGATGGCGCTCTTCGTCGCCTCCGACGAATGCGATTTCACGACCGGCTCGGCGTTCAACGTCGACGGTGGCATCGTGATGACCTGACGCACGCATAACGAACGCGACGAACATTCGATGGCCAGTCGAGACCCGCAGCGCCCGAACGTCCTCTTCATCCTGAGCGACGACCAGGGCGCATGGGCGATGCGCTGCGCGGGCAATGCCGACATCGTCACGCCGGCGCTCGATCGCATCGCGGCGAACGGCGTTCGCTTCACGTCGTTCTTCTGCACGTCGCCCGTGTGCTCGCCGGCGCGTGCGTCGCTTCTCACCGGCGAGATTCCGTCGCGGCACGGCGTGCAGGACTGGGTCCGCGACGGCAACGTCGGACCCGGACGCATCGACTATCTGGACGGCCGGCCGCTATTGACCGACGCCGCCGCGGCCGCCGGCTATCGCTGCGCGCTGATCGGCAAATGGCATCTCGGGGCGAGCGACGTCCCGCGCCCCGGACACGTGACGTGGTTCGCGCACGCATCGGGCATGAGCCCGTACTACGACGCGCCGATGGTCGACGAGCGGCGGCCGTGCACGGTTGCGCGCTACCTGACCGATGAACTGACCGATCGGGCGCTCGCGTTCGTCGACGACGAGTCGATGCGCGCGCAGCCGTTCTGGCTCGCGCTCAACTACACGGCACCGCATTACCCGTGGATCGACTCGCATCCGCGCCAATACACCGGGCTCTACGCCGATTGCGCGTTCGCGTCGTGCCCGCAGGAAGCGCCGCATCCGTTTTCGGCCACCGGCAATCCGGCCACCGACGAAGGCCACCGGCGGGCACGCGAAAGCCTGATCGGCTATTTCGCCGCGGTCACCGCGATGGACGCCGGCATCGGCCGCGTGCTCGCCCGCGTCGACGATCTCGGACTGACCACGAGCACGCTCGTCATTTTCATGAGCGACAACGGCATGAATTGCGGCCATCACGGCATCTGGGGCAAGGGCAACGGCACGCGGCCGCAGAACATGTACGACACCTCGGTGAAGGTGCCCGCGCTCTTCATGCAGCCCGGCCGCATCGCACCCGCGGTGCGCGACGACCTCGTCGGCGGCTACGACGTGTTCCCGACGCTGCTCGATTATCTCGGCGTCGCCGATCCGGCGAGGCGCAAGCGTCCCGGCAGAAGCTTTCGCGCACTGCTCGAGAACGGCGCGCCGGCCATCGAGCGCGATGTCGTCGTCTACGACGAGTACGGTCCGGTCCGGATGGTGCGTACGCGCGAATGGAAATACGTGCATCGCATTGCGGACGGACCGCACGAGCTCTACGACCTCGCCGGCGACCCCGGCGAGCGAACGAACCGATTCGGCGAACCCGCGACCGCGGCGATCGCATCGGCCCTTCGCACCCGGCTCGATCGCTGGTTCGCCGAATACGTCGATCCGCTGCAGGATGCCGCGCGCCATGCGGTGACTGGCTGCGGACAGTTGGGTCGCGTGGAATCGAACGTCGATGCGGCGCACGCCTTCGCCGACGTGCCGATCGGGGCGCTGCAGGTCCCCACGCGCTGATCACGGCGCCATGCGAAAGGAGCAACCATGAATGGATCGCGGATGACGACGCGCCGCCGCGTGTTGCGCGCGGCCGGCGCGGCAATGGGCGGCGCGTTGTGCGCGCGGATGCCTGCAAGCTTCGCGGCGGACGCCGCGGCGCCGAAGGGCGCGCCGCTTGCGATCGGTCTGCTGCGCAATCCGGTGTCCGGGCTGATCGCGGTCACCGATGAGAAGGGCTGGTTCAAGGCCGCGGGCGTCGACGTGTCGTCGATCGTTTTCAGCGGCGCGGGTGGCCCGAAACTGATCCAGGCGATGGGCGGCGGCAACATCGGTCTCGGCTCGGTCTCCGCGACTGCGGCGCTGCTTGCATTCGCGGCGCAAGCCGTTGCGCTGCGCATCGTCTCGATCGCAACCGACCCGGCGCCCGCATTCGCACTGCTGTCGGCGCCGCAGATCGACGCGATGCCGAAGCTCGCGGGCAAGCGCGTCGCGACGACGGCCGGCACCGGCCTGCACTACTTCCTGGCGCGGGCGCTGCGCAAGTTCGGCATGAGCCCGCGCGACATCGAGTTCGTCAACCTGCCGGTCGGCGACGCTCAGGCGGCGTTTCTCGCGCAGCGCGTCGATGCGGTGGTGCCGTCGCTCAACGGCCGCTACTACATCGAAAGCCTGCGCAAGGACACGCGCACGCTCTTCACGCACGCGGATTTCACGAAGCCACCCGGGCCGACGACACCGTTCGAGGACTACGACGTCTTCGTCGCGCCGAAGGCCGTGGTCGACGCGAGCGCGCCGGCGCTGCGCGCGTTCCTCGCCGCCTATCACGGCAAGGGCGTGCCGTACCTCAATGCACCGGCCACGCAGGACGCGGCAATCGCCGACATCACGCGCTACGTGAACACCGAGCAGAAGAGTCCGACCGACTTCGCTGCGATGAAGCAGCAATTGCTCGCGAGCCGATTCTTCGATCTCGCCGGCGCGCGCGCAATCGTCGCAAGCGATGCGTTCCGTGCCGGGCTCGACGACCAGGTCCGCTTCTTCGTCGAAACGAAACAGATCGCAGCGCCGATCCAGCTCGACGGACTCATCGCGAACACCCTGCTCGCGGGCTGACCGCTGGCGCGGCGAGCGTTGCGGTTCGCGTTTGGCAGAGGCGCGATTGCCGCCGCGTTTACAATGGCCGCGCCCCGTTCCCAAGCGGTCACGCGATGCGCGGCACCACCCGCCTCAAGCAACTGATTGCCGATCCCGGCATCCTCGTGATGCCCGGCGTGCACGATGCGCTCGGTGCGCGGATCGCCGAGGCAGCGGGATTTTCCGCGGTCACCGTGGGCGGCTACGGCGCCACGGCGACGCTCCTCGGCCGGCCCGATTCGTCGCAACTGTCGCTGACCGAGCTCTCGCAGATGTACGAGCGATTGTGCGAGGCGACGACGCTGCCGATCCTCGCCGACGCGGACACCGGATTCGGCAACGTCACCAACGTCGCGCGCACGGTGTCGCTGTACGAGAAGGCCGGCGTCGCGGGCCTTTTCATCGAGGACCAGGTGTTCCCCAAGCGCTGCGGCCACATGCCGGGCAAGGCGGTGGTCGCGCGCACCGAGTGGCTCGCGAAGATCAAGGCGGCGCTCGACGCGCGGCGCGACCCCGACCTCGTCATCATGGCGCGCACCGATGCGCTCGCCGTGCACGGACTCGACGACGCGATCGAGCGCGCGCAACTGGCGCGCGAGGCCGGCGCCGACCTCCTGTTCGTCGAGGCGCCGACCGACGTCGAGCAGATGCGCCGCATCTGCGCGGAGATTCCCGGTCCCTGCCTTGCGAACAACATCGAAAGCGGCCGCTCGCCGCTCCTGCCGGCGCAGGCGCTCGAGCAGATCGGCTATGCGGTCGTCGTGTTTCCCGTGGCCGCGACCTACGCGGTCGCCTTCGCACTGCGCGAGCTGTTCACGACGATCCGGCACACCGGCTCGAGCGAGGCGTGCCTTCCCCGGCTCGTTCGCTTCGACGAGTTCAACGAGCTCGTCGGCCTTTCCGCGCAACGCGAGCGCGAGGCGGCGTGGCAGCGCTACGCCGAGGCGCTCGTCGCCGGACACGATCGCTGAAACGGGTCCTGGTCTTCCTTTTCCCCCTGCCGGAGTCGCACACCATGCGTTTCCTTCGTTCCTGGCGCATCGCCGCCTTGTTCTTCGTCGCCGTGTCGTCCGCAGCGGCACAACCCGCCGTCATGCGCATCTCGCATCAGGTACCGCCCGCGCATCACCTGTCGAAGCTGTTGCAGGACTTCGCCGCCGACGTGAAGGCGCGCACGAACGGGTCGGTCGACGTGCAGCTTTTCGGCTCGGAGCAGCTTGCGAAGGCGGGCGAGAACTTCCCGCAGGTCGCGCGCGGCAACATCGAAGCCGCGGTCAGCGTGAACTTCCAGTGGGGCACGACGATTCCCGAGATGAGCGCGACGCTGGTTCCGTACTACATGACCGATCTCGCGAAGATCCGCCACTTCGTGACGTCCGATGCCCGCAAGCTCCTCGACCAGAAGCTCGAGCAGCACGGCGTGCACAGCGTCGGCTGGTTCTACATCACGCGCGAGACGATCTTCACGTCGGGCAAGAAGCCGCTCGTCACGCTCGACGACTTCAAGGGCGTGAAGATCCGCGGCCTCAACTCACTGACCGACCATGCGCTCACGGCCGCCGGCGCGGTCACGTCGGCAATGCCGGGCTCCGAGGTGTACCAGGCGCTGCAGTCGGGCGTGCTCGACGCGGGCCTGACCGATCTGTCGGCCGCGTACAGCCGCAAGTATTACGAGATCCAGAAGTACGGCACGGTGGCGCCCTACTTCACGATCTTTTTCCACCTGTACGTGAATCCGCAGTGGTGGGCGAAGCTCACGCCCGAGCAGCGCCAGGCGATCGAGGCGGCGGCGGCGAAGACCGAGCAGGAGGCCTTCGACGTGACCGAAAAAACCGCGGCCGACGCGCTGGTGCAGCTCAAGGCCAAGGGCATGCAGATCCACGTGCAGACACCCGCCGAGGAGGCGACGTGGAAGGCGGCGATGCAAAAGCCGGTCATCGACGCGTTCCTGAAATCGGCACCGTCGGACGGCGCGAAGATCCTCGAGCTGATCCGCGGGCTGTGATCGCAGCCGGCCGAGCTCGCACTTGATGTCGGTACTCGAGCGGTTGATCCGGACGGTCGCGAGGATTGCGCTCGGTCTTTCCGCGGCGGCGCTGCTCGCGTCGCTGGCGACGATCGTCTATTCGGTCGTGCGCCGCTACGTGTTCAATGCACCGGTCGCATGGAGCGACGAGCTCGTCGGCTACCTGCTGGTCGCGAGCGTGATGCTCGCGGCCGCCGAATCGCTCCTCGGCGGCGAGCACATCTCGGTCGACATCGTCACCGAGCGTCTGTCGCCGCGCGGCCGCTGGATCGCGTTCCTGTTCGGTCTTTTCGCCGTCGCCGCGACCGCGGTCCTGCTCGCCGTCGAGGGTGTCGGCACCGTGCGCTTTTCGCTGATGGTCGGACAGCGCTCGAATGGCGAGCTCGCTCTGCCGCTGTGGATGCCGCAAGCGCTGGTGCCGATCGGCGCGCTGCTGTTGCTCGCGGCCGCCGCCGCCGCGCTCGTGCAGGCGTGGCGCTCGAAGACCGTCCCGCAAGCGCCGGTCGCGCCGGTGCAGGGCATCGAGTAGCGACGCCGGGCTCGTGCTCTTCGCGCTGATCCTCGCCGGACTCGTCGCCGTCCTCCTGACCGGCGTCCCGGTGTTCGCGGGACTCACGCTGTTCGCCACCGCCATCCTCTATGCGTACGAGGGCCATCTCGGGGGCCTGGGCGATCTCGTCTTCGGCGAGCTCGACACGTACCTGCTCGTCGCCATTCCGCTCTTTACGCTGATGGCGCAATTCATGATTCGCGGCAAGGTCGTCGACGACCTCTTCGGTGCCGCGCATACGCTGGTGCGACATCTTCCCGGTGGGCTCGGCGTCGCGACCGTCGGCGCGTGCACCGTGTTCGCCGCGATCTCGGGCTCGAGCGTCGCCACCGCGCTCACCATCGGCGCCGCCGCCGTGCCGCTGATGATCCGCTACGGCTATCCGCCGCGCGTCGCCTACGGCGTGGTCGCCGCCGGCGGCACGCTCGGCATCCTGATCCCGCCGTCGGGACCGATGGTTCTGTACGGCGTCGTCTCCGATACGTCGATCGGCGCGCTCTTCATCGCCGGCGTGCTGCCGGGGCTGATGCTCGCCGCCATCTTCGCCGTCTACTCGATGAGCGCGGCACGGGCCCGGCCGCGCGAGCCGCGCGCGTCGTGGTCCGAGATCATCGCCGCGCTGCGCCGCTCGTTCTGGGCGCTGCTGCTGCCGGTGCTCGTCCTCGGCGGCATGTACTTCGGCGTATTCACCGCAACCGAGGCCGCAGGCGTCGGCGCGCTCGGCGCGCTTTTGATCGCGATGCTCGTCTATCGCAACTTTTCGCTGCGCGACCTGTGGCTGTCGGCCGAGGATGCGGCACGCAACACCGCCATGCTGTTCATGATCCTGGCTGCCGCGGCGATCCTCGGCAACGTGCTCACCAAGTTGCGCATCCCGAACCAGATGGTCGACCTCGTGCTGACCTACGGCGTATCGCAGATCGGCTTCCTCTGCGCGGTGATGGCGCTGATCTTCGTGCTCGGCATGTTCCTCGAGACGATCTCGATCATCCTGATCACGACACCCGTCGTGCTGCCGGTGCTCGCGGCACTGAAGATTCATCCGGTCTGGTACGGGATTCTGCTCACGATCAACCTCGAGCTCGCGCTGATCACGCCGCCGGTGGGCATGAATCTGTTCGCGCTGAAGGCGATCACCCGCGCGCCGCTGGCGGAGATCATCGCCGGCGTCGCGCCGTACGTGCTGCTGTTGATCGTCGGGCTGGCGCTCGTGATGGTCTTTCCGGCGATCGCGCTGTGGCTGCCGGGGACGATGAACTTCCGCTGATCGCGAGCGGTTAGCGAAACGAGCGGTTCCCGAATATGATTCGTCGCAGGATCGCACGGGTCGGCTCGCCCGCGCCGGTTCGAAGGCATTCCTTCACGGGGAGCAGGGAGATGACGGACCCAGTCGGCCGGCGACGCTTCGTGTGGAGAACGCTGCCCGGCGCGCTCCTTGCAGCTCCGTTTCTGTCGATCGCGCAGCCTCCGGCGTCGCGAGTCCATCGCATCGGTTTCCTCGGCAATTCGACGGCGGCGCTCGAAGCCAACCTCGTCGGCCCGTTTCGCGAAGGACTGCGCGATCTCGGCTATGTCGAGGGCCGCAATCTCATCATCGAATATCGCTGGGCCGAGGGCGACTACAAGCGGTTCCCGAAGCTCATCGCCGAGCTCGCCAGTCTCGGCGTCGAGATCATCGTGACCGCCGGCACGCCGGCGGCACAGGCGGTCCAGCGCACCGCCCCGACGATGCCCCTCGTGATGGTCGCCGTCGGCGACCCGGTCGGCAGCGGCCTTGTCGCAAGCCTTGCCCATCCCGGCGGAAGGTCGACCGGACTGACATCCATCGCCCCGGACCTCGAAGGCAAGCGGCTCGAGCTTCTCACGCGCGTGGTGCCGGGTCTCGCGCATGTCGCGGTGATCTGGAATCCCGACAACGCGTTCCACATCGGTTCGGAGCGCGAAGTACAGGCGGCTTCGCACGTGCTGCACTTCGACGTGCTGTCGCTTCCCGTGCGCGTGGCTGCCGATTTCGACAAGGCATTCGACGCGCTGGCCGCCGCCCGGCCCGGCGCGCTGATGGTGCTGGCCGATCGCATCTACCTGCACAACCGCGCGCGCATCGTCGATTTCGCGGCGCGACAGCGGTTGCCGGCCGTCTACGCCTATCGCGAACTGGTCGATGCGGGCGGCCTCATGTCGTTCGGCCCGGACTACGCCGAAATGCACCGGCGCGCGGCCGCCTATGTCGACAAGATTCTCAAAGGCGCCAATCCCGCCGATTTGCCGATCGAGCAACCGACGAAGTTCCGCTTGCTGATCAACCTGCGCACCGCCCGCGCGTTGGGACTCACGATCCCGCAATCGCTGCTGCTGCGGGCGGACGAGCTGATCCAGTGACGGGCCGCCGGCACGTCCTTGCCATGCTTGGAGGCGCACTTCTCGCCGCCCCCATCCGGAGTCTCGCGCAGTCATCAGCCAAGGCCTGGCACATCGCGTATCTCGGGGCTGGTGTGCATCCGTCCGATCTGGCTCCGCCGGTCGCGCTGCGCCAGGCGCTTCGCGACTTCGGCTACGTCGAGGGCCGCAACGTCACGTACGCCGCCCGCTGGGCCGAGGCACGAAGCGAACGGCTCGCGGGTCTTGCCGGTGAGCTCGTCGCGCTCAAACCCGACCTGCTCCTAACCACCGGGTGGAAGGGCGCGCATGCGCTGAAGGAAGTGACGTCGACAATCCCGATCGTGTTCGTGGGCGCTGGCGATCCGGTGCGCGGGGGACTCAGCAATAGTCTGTCGCGGCCCGGCGGCAACGCGACCGGGATCAGCGATCAGTCCGTGGAGCTCAGTGCCAAGCGACTCGAGTTCCTCAAGGAAGCGGACCCGATGGCCGCACGCATCGCCGTGCTCTGGAACGCCGATGATATGGCGATGACGCTCCGCTACCACGAGATCGAAAAAGCCGCGCAGGTGCTCGGCGTACGCGTCCTGCCGCTCGGCGTGCGCGAGCCGGAGGACTTCGAGCAGGCGTTCTCGGCGATGACGCGCGAGCGGCCCGACGCCTTCTTGCTGGTAACCGACGCACTGACCAACCTCAACCGCAGGCGCGTGCTCGAATTCGCGGCGGCCCATCGCATACCGGCGATGTACGAATACGCGTATCTGGTCCGCGACGGTGGCCTCATTTCGTACGGGCCGGATTTCGACGACATGTATCGCCGTGCCGCCGTGTACGTCGACCGCATTCTCAAAGGCGCTGCGCCCGGCGAGCTCGCCATCGAGCAACCGACGCGCTACTACCTCGTCGTCAACCTGACGACCGCGCAATCGCTCGGGCTCACCGTGCCGAGCGCGCTGTTGCTGCGCGCCGACGAGGTGATCCAGTGAGTGCCGCGGAGCTGCCTCGAATCACGAATTCCGCCCTCGCATCGGGCAGCGCCGCGGTGATGCCTCCCCTGCCTGCTGCCCCGGTGACCCGAAGCAGCGCGAACAGCGCGTATCGGGGACGCCTCTTCCGGCGCTATCTGCTCCTCATCATCACGCTCGTGACGATCGCGCTGCTCGCATCAGGCGTGATCAGCGTGTACTTCACCTACCAGGAAACAACCGCGGCGCTTGCGAGCCTGCAGCATGAAAAAGCCATCGCGGCGGCGACGCGCATCGAGCAGTACATCAATCAGATCCAGCAGCAACTGCGTTTTGCGGCACTCCCGCAACTCGACGCGAGCGACGTCGAGCTGCGCCGCATCGAGTTCCTGAAGCTTTTACGCCAGGCGCCCGAAGTCACCGATGTTGCGCAACTCGACGCGACGGGCCGCGAGCAGATCGCGGTTTCGCGGCTCGGCATGGACAGCATCGGTTCGCGCAAGGACCGCTCGGGGGATGCGGCGTTTCGCGAAGCGAAACCCGGTCGGGCATGGTTCGGGCCCGTGTACTTCCGCAAGGAGACCGAGCCCTACATGACGATTGCGATCCGCGGCGCCGGCGACAAGGGCGCCGTGACGATCGCCGATGTCAACCTGAAGTTCATCTGGGACGTCGTGTCGCGAATCCGCATCGGTAACAAGGGCAAGGCCTACGTCGTCGACGAGAACGGCTTCCTTGTCGCCGATCCCGATATCGGTCTCGTCCTGCGCAAGAGCAATCTCTCGGACCTGCCGCACGTGAAGGCCGCGGCACGCGCAATTAATGGCGACTACGACGCCGCGATGGTGTCGACGGACCTGGCCGGCACGCGCGTGCTGACGTCGGTCGCGCCGATTGAATCGCTCAAGTGGAACGTGTTCGTCGAGCAGCCGGTATCCGAGGTCTACGCGAAGCTCAACGCGGCGATCGTCCGCACGGCACTCCTGCTCCTCGCGGGCCTCGTGCTGTCTGCGCTCGGCGCGCTCGCCCTCGCCCGAGGCATGGTCCGGCCGATTCGCACGCTGGCGGAAGGTGCGCAGCGAATCGGCGCGGGAGATCTCGACCAGCAGATCGACATCCGCAGCGGCGACGAACTGCAGGCGCTCGCCGATCAGTTCAATCGCATGAGCGGACAGCTCCGCGAATCGTATGCCGGCCTCGAGCGCAAGGTCGACGAGCGCACGCACGAGTTGCAGAACGCGCTCGAGCGGCAGACCGCAATGAGCGATATCCTGCGCGTCATCAGCCGCTCGCCGACCGACGTTCAGCCAGTGTTCGACACGATTGCAGCAGCTGCGCTCAAGTTGTGCCAGGCGAGCTCGGCGCTGGTCTTCACGTTCGACGGGGAGCTCATTCATCTTGCCGCGAGTGCGAACGTCGATGCGCAAAGCGCTGCCGCCTGGCACCGATCGTTTCCCAGGCCACCGAGTCGCGACACGGCCGCGACGCGATCGGTGCTTACGTGCGGTGTGGTGATGATTCCCGACGTCCTCGAGGATTGCGACTACCGGATCGGACCGACGGCGGCGGCGAGTGGCTTTCGCAGCGCCCTCGCCGTTCCGCTGATACGCGAAGGCAAACCGGTCGGCGTCATCGGCGTCGGCGGACCGGAACCCGGCCCGTTCCCCGAGGAGCAAATCGCGCTTTTGCAGACGTTCACCGACCAGGCAGTGATTGCGATCGAGAACGTGCGCCTGTTCAACGAAACGACGGAGGCACTCGAGCAGCAGACCGCCGTTGCCGAGATTCTGCGCATCATTGCGAGCTCGCCTGGCGACGTGCGTCCGATGCTGAAAGCGGTCGCCGAACGCGCGCTGACGCTCTGCGAAGCGGCCGAGGCCGGCGTTTTCCTTGTCGAAGGAGACGTGCTGCGTTTCGCCACCGGCGTCGGCACGATGGCGATTCCCGAAGAGAATTCGACGTTCCCGTTGACCCGCGGCCTCGTTGTCGGCCGCGCCGCAATCGATCGGCGCACGCTCCACTACCCGGACGTTCTGCCTTACATCGACAGCGAGTACCCGGATGCCCGTCCGAACCAGGAGCGCTACGGCTTTCGCGCGCTGCTCGCCGTGCCGCTGATGCGCGAGGACCGTGCGATCGGCGCCATCGCGCTGTGGCGGCGCGAGCCGCGCGCATTCATGCCAACGCAGATCGCGCTCATCAAGACGTTCGCGGACCAGGCCGCCATCGCCATCGAGAACGTGCGCCTGTTCAACGAGACGAAGGAAGCGCTCGAGCAGCAGACGGCGGTCGCCGAGATCCTGCGCGTTATTTCCAGCTCGCCCACCGACGTGCAGCCCGTGCTCGACGCGATCGCGGAGCGCGCGGCGCAGCTATGCGATGCGAGCGCGGCGTCGATGTACCTGCTCGACGGTGAGGTGCTGCGGCATCTCGCGTCAAAAGGGCCTTCGGCCGATCCGGTCAGCCATGTGGATGCACTGCCGATCGACCGCGACTCCGTCTCGGGCCGCGCGTTCCTCGAAGAGCGTGCGATCCACGTCCCCGACATGCTGGCCACCGGTGACGACTATCCGGAGAGCCGCTCGCTCGCCGAGCGCTTCGGGCACCGCACGGTGCTCGTGATGCCGCTGATGCGTGAGGGAAAGCCGTTCGGGACGATTCTGCTGCGCCGTCGCGAAGTGCGGCCCTTCACCGAGCGCGAGCTCGCACTTTTGCGCACGTTCGGCGATCAGGCCGCGATCGCGCTCGAGAATGCGCGGCTGTTCGGCGAAATCCAGGAGAAAGGCCGCCAGCTCGGCGTTGCGAACCAGCACAAGTCCGAATTTCTGGCGAGCATGTCGCACGAGCTGCGCACGCCGCTGAACGCCATCATCGGCTTTTCGGAAGTGCTGCTGGAGCGGCTGTTCGGCGAGCTCAACGACAAGCAGGACGACTACCTGAAGGACATTCATTCTTCGGGCAAGCACCTGCTCTCGCTGATCAACGACATCCTCGACCTGTCGAAGATCGAGGCCGGCCGCATGGATCTCGAGACGTCGCGATTCGACGTCACACTCGCGCTATCGAACGCGCTGACGCTCGTGCGCGAGCGCGCGCAACGGCACGGCATTGCGCTCACGCAGGAAGTGGACCCGGCGCTCGGCGAAATCGTGGCCGACGAGCGCAAGTTCAAGCAGATTCTGTTGAACCTGCTGTCGAACGCCGTCAAGTTCACGCCGGACGGCGGCCGCATCGACGTAACGGCGCGCCGCGAGGACCGGCAGGCGGTGATCGCCGTTCGCGACACCGGGATCGGCATCGCCACCGCCGATCAGGCGCTCGTATTCGAGGAGTTTCGTCAGGTCGGCAGCGATTACACGAAAAAGCACGAGGGCACGGGCCTCGGCCTCGCGCTGACGCGCAGGTTCGTCGAATTGCACGGCGGCACGATCCACGTCGACAGCGAGCCCGGCAAGGGCTCGACGTTCACCTTCACCATTCCGCTCGAGGCCAGGGGATGAGCGTCGTACTGATCGTCGAAGACAACGAAAAGAACATGAAGCTCGTCCGCGACGTGCTGCGCGTGAAGGGCTACGCCACGATCGAGGCGACGACCGCCGAAGACGGCATCGCGCTCGCGCACGAGCAAAAGCCCGATCTCATCCTGATGGACATCCAGTTGCCGGGGATGAATGGCATCGACGCGCTGCGCGTGCTGCGCACCGATCCCGCGACGGCGCGTATTCCGGCGATCGCGGTCACCGCCTCGGTGATGCAGCAGGATCGCAACCTGATCACCGACGCCGGCTTCGACGGCTATGTCGGGAAACCGATCAACCTCAGGGAATTTCTCGATGCCGTGCGCACGACGCTCGAATTGCACAGGACATGACCGACGACTGCGCCCGGGTGTTGATCGTCGACGACACGCCGCTCAACCTCAAGCTTCTGGGGGACCTGCTGCAGGCAAAGGGCTACGCGGTCGCGACGGCGAACAACGGCGAAGAGGCGCTCGCAAGGCTCGCCGGAGAAGTCCCCGACATCGTGCTGCTCGACGTGATGATGCCCGGGCTCTCGGGCTATGACGTTTGCCGCCGCATCCGCGCCGATAAAGCGACGTCGCTTTTGCCGGTCGTCATGGTCACGTCGCTCGATCCGCACGAGGAGCGGCTGCGCGGGATCGAGGCCGGCGCCGACGATTTCCTGTCGAAGCCCATCAACCAGCCCGAGCTGCTGGCGCGCGTGAAGTCGCTCTTGCGCATCAAGGCGCTGCAGGACGAAGTGCAGCGCCAGACGATCGCCCTTCGCGAATGGAACGTCCGGCTCGAGGACCGCGTGCGCGGGCAGGTCGCCGAGCTCGAGCGGCTGTCGCAGCTCAAGCGCTTCTTCGCGCCCGCTGTCGCCGAGGCGATCGTGTCGACTGGCGAGCAGTCGATCCTCACGCCGCACCGCCGCGAGATCTGCTACGTGTTCGTCGATCTGCGCGGGTTCACCGCCTTCACCGATGCCGCGGAGCCCGAGGAAGTCCAGAACGTGCTCGGGGACTACCACGCGGCGATGGGACGGCTGATTGCCGAGCACGAGGGCACGCTCGACCGCTTCGCCGGCGATGGCATCCTTGTCTTTTTCAACGATCCCTTCCCCATACCGGAACCGGGCAAGCGCGCGGCAACGATGGCGCTCGCGATGCGCACGCGCTTCGCTGAGTTGCGCGCGCGATGGCAGAAGACCGGATACGACCTCGATCTCGGCATGGGCATCGCGCGCGGCTACGCGACGCTCGGGGCGTTCGGGTACGAGGGCCGCTTCGACTACACCGCGGTCGGACGCGCGGTCAACCTCGCCGCGCGGCTGTGCGGCGAGGCGAAGCCGGGACAGATCCTGATCGACCAGCGAATGCGTGCGGCGCTCGGCGACGAATTCACCGCCGACGTGATCGGTCCGATGGCGCTCAAGGGCTTCGCGCAGCCGGTTCAGGTGTTTGCGCTGCGTAACCAGCCAGCGGGCGAAACCGCGTAAAATTCGTCTTGTCTACGGACAGGCGACACAATCGCCCGACCCGAGGCTGCGACCACCCGTCGCGGCGCGATCCGGAACACGATTCTTGGAGCTCTTGCGATGGCCACACCGATGGCGGTCACTGCCGCACCCCTGCGCGACGTTTCCCTCGACGACAAATACGAGCTCGGCTCGGGCCGCGTCTTCCTGACCGGCGTGCAGGCGCTCGTGCGCCTTTTGATCCTGCAGCGCCAGCGCGATACGCGGGCCGGGCTCAACACCGGCGGCTTCGTGTCGGGCTACCGCGGCTCGCCGCTCGGCGGCCTCGACCTTGCGCTGTGGAGCGCGCAAAAGTTCCTCGACCGCGCGCGCATCAAGTTCCAGCCGGGGCTCAACGAGGACCTCGCCGCCACCGCCGTCTGGGGCACGCAGCAGGTGACGATGTACGAGGGCGCCAACGTCGACGGCGTGTTCGCGATGTGGTACGGCAAGGGACCCGGCGTCGATCGCAGCGGTGACGTGTTCAAGCACGCGAACTTCGCGGGAACCTCGAAGCACGGCGGCGTGCTGGTGCTCGCAGGTGACGATCACGCGGCGAAATCGTCGACGCTGCCGCACCAGTCGGATCACCAGTTCTCCGCGGCGATGATGCCGGTGCTCTACCCGTCGTCGGTGCAGGAGATCCTCGATCTCGGCCTGCACGGATGGGCGATGAGCCGCTATTCGGGCTGCTGGGTGGGCTTCAAGTGCGTGTCGGACACCGTCGAAAGCTCGGCATCGGTGGACGGCGATGCACGCGACGTGCAGATCATCATTCCCGACGATTTCCCGCTGCCGCCCGACGGCGTGTCGATCCGCTGGCCCGACGCGTTCCTCGCCACCGAGGCGCGGATGCAGGACTACAAGATCTATGCGGCGCTGCACTACTGCCGCGTCAACCAGCTCAATCGCATCGTCATCGATTCGCCCAATCCGCGCCTCGGCATCATCACCAGCGGCAAGAGCTACCTCGACGTGCGGCAGGCGCTCGCCGACCTCGGCATCACCGACGCCGACGCCGCCGAGATCGGCATTCGCGTGTTCAAGGTCGCGATGCCGTGGCCGCTCGAGCCCGACGGTGTGCGCCATTTCGCCGAAGGGCTCGACGAGATCCTCGTGGTCGAGGAGAAGCGCCAGATCGTCGAGTACCAGCTCAAGGAGCAGCTCTACAACTGGCGCGACGACGTGCGCCCGCGCGTCGTCGGCAAGTTCGATGAAAAGGGCGAATGGGTGCGCCCGCACGGCGACTGGCTGCTGCCGGCGCTGTCCGAGCTCACGCCGGCGATGATCGCGCGCGTCATCGCGCAGCGCATCGAGCGGCTCGAGCTGCACCCGCGCACCATCGAGAAGATCCGCCGGCGCGTCGACTTCATCAACCAGAAGGAGCACGCGCTCGCGACGCCGAAGGTGAGCCTCGCACGCACGCCGTACTTCTGCTCCGGCTGTCCGCACAACACGTCGACGAAGGTGCCCGAAGGCAGCCGTGCCACGGCGGGCATCGGCTGCCACGTGATGGCGATCTGGATGGACCGCAGCACGTCGACGTTCACGCACATGGGCGGCGAAGGCGTGCCGTGGATCGGCCAGGCGCCATTCACCGACGAGAAGCACGTGTTCGCGAACCTCGGCGACGGCACCTACTACCACAGCGGCATTCTCGCCATCCGCGCGGCGGTCGCCGCCGGCGTCAACATCACGTACAAGATTCTCTACAACGACGCGGTCGCGATGACGGGCGGACAGCCGGTCGACGGTCCCATTTCGCCGCGCGACATCGCCCGCCAATGCGCGGCGGAAGGCGTCACCAGGATCGTCGTCGTCACCGACGAACCGGACAAGTATCCGGCGAGCTACTTCGACGCCGGCATCGAGATCCACCATCGCGATGCGCTCGACACCGTGCAGCAGCAGTTGCGCGAAACGACCGGCACGACGATCCTCCTCTACGACCAGACCTGTGCCGCCGAAAAGCGCCGCCGCCGCAAGCGCGGCAAGCTCGCCGATCCGGCGAAACGCGTCGTGATCAACGAGCTCGTCTGCGAAGGCTGCGGCGACTGCGGGGTCAAGTCGAATTGCGTGTCGGCGGCGCCGGTCGAGACCGAGTTCGGGCGCAAGCGCACGATCGACCAGTCGTCGTGCAACAAGGACTATTCGTGCGTCAACGGCTTCTGCCCGAGCTTCGTCACCGTCGAAGGCGGACAGTTGCGCAAGCCGAAAAAGGCCGACGCGGCCGATTTCACGCAGCTGCCCGAGCCCGCGCATCCGTCGACGGCGCAGCCGTACGGGCTGCTCGTCACCGGCATCGGCGGCACCGGCGTGGTGACGATCGGCGCGCTGCTCGGCATGGCCGCGCATCTCGAGGGCAAGGGCGTGTCCGTGCTCGACATGACGGGCCTGGCGCAGAAAAACGGCGCCGTCGTTTCGCACGTGCGCATCGCCGACGCACCGGAACAGCTGCATGCAACGCGCATTGCCGCCGGCGAAGCGAAGCTCGTGCTCGCCTGCGACATCCTGACCGGCGTCGGCAACGAAGCACTGGCGAAAATGCAGAAGGGCGTCACGAAGGCGCTCGTCAACACGTCGCTCGTGATGCCGGCGCAGTTCACGCGCGAGCCCGATCTCGCGTTCCCGATCGGCTCGATGGAGCAGGAAATACGCGATGCCGTCGCGCCGGGCGACGCCGAATTCCTCGACGCGACGAAGCTCGCCACGGGACTCATGGGCGATTCGATCGCGACGAACCTGTTCATGGTCGGCTACGCATATCAGCGCGGGCTGCTGCCGGTCAGTGAAGCCGCCATCCTGCGCGCGGTCGAGCTGAACGGCGCCGCGGTCGAGGCGAACAAGCAGAGCTTCAACTGGGGCCGGCTCGCGGCCATCGAGCCCGCGAAGGTCGTCGACGCGGCGATCCCCGCCGCCCGGCCCGAATCGCAGCGGCTTTCCGAATCGCTCGACGAAGTCATCGAGCGCCGCCGCGCGTTCCTCACCGACTACCAGGACGCCGCGTACGCTGCGCGCTACACCGGCCTCGTCGCCAACGTGCGCAGCGTGGAAGCAGCGAAGCAGCCGGGCGCAACCGACTTGACCGAGGCCGTGGCGCGGTATTACTTCAAGCTGCTCGCGATCAAGGACGAATACGAGGTCGCGCGGCTATACGCGGAAACCGATTTCGTCGACCGCATTGCGTCGCAGTTCGAAGGCGATTACACGCTGCGCTTCCATCTCGCGCCACCGACGCTCAACAAGGCCGACGCGAAGACGGGCGAAGCGAAGAAGTCGACGTACGGACCCTGGATGCTGCCGGTGTTTCGGGTCCTCGCGAAGCTGCGGCGCTTTCGCGGCGGCGCGCTCGACGTGTTCGGCCGCAGCGACGAGCGCCGGCGCGAGCGGGCGCTGATCGGCGACTACGAGGCGCTCGTCGACGAACTGCTCGCGCGGCTGACGCCTGCGAACTACGCGCTCGCGGTGTCGCTCGCGTCGATTCCCGAGCACATCCGCGGCTACGGCCACGTGAAGGAGCGCCATCTGAAGGATGCGAAGGCACGCGAAGCGGCGCTGCTCGAGCGCTTCCGCGCAGCGCCAACGACGCAGCCCGAGGCAGGCGTCGCGCTGGCGGCGGCGCATTGAGCATCAACCGCTTCATCCAGTTCTACATCAACCGCTCCGGACGCAATCTCGCCGACGAGCGCAAGCGCACGCTCGAGCGCGCCATGGCGCTCGTGCGCCGGCACGGATGACGCATCAGCCCGCCGCGCCGCGGCGCTTTCGGGTCCCCGGCTCCTGATGCGGCATCGTCTGCACCGATGGCACCTGCGGCGCAGGCAGGTCGAGGACGCTGCGCTCGACGGTGGCAAGCCGCGCGCCGGTGGCCGGAAGCCGCGGCAGGTCGATGCGCGGCGGCACGCCCAGCCCGAGCGTCGCCGTAAGGTCGCCGCAGGTTTCGCGGCGCCAGCGCGAAAGGTACGGCACCTCGACGCCGAAGCGCGTCTCGATCAGGCGCAGCGTGGACGTGTGATCGAACGTGTCGCTCACGACGTAGCCGCCGCGTGAGAACGGCGACACGACGAGGCATGGCACGCGGAAGCCGAGTCCCACCGGCTGTCCGTTGACGAATTCACCCGGCGTTCCCGGCGGCGGCGTCGGCGGCAGCACATGGTCGAACTGGCCGTCGTTTTCGTCGTAGTTGATGATGACCACCGATTTCGCCCACAGCGCCCGATTCGACCATAGCGCCATGAGCACGCTGCGCGTATGGTCCTCGCCGGCCGCGGGCAGGAAGTCGGGGTGCTCGCTGACGGTCGACGGGGGGACGATCCAGGTGACCTGCGGGAGATTGCCGGTCGCGATGTCGTGCAGCAGCTCGTAATGCGAGCGCGCACGCAGCGCGTGATCGCGCAGTGGCGAGCGTTTCGCCGCGTGCTCGTACGCCGAAAAGTAGCTGACCATATTGCAGCCGTAGTCGTCCCAGTCGTGATGGATCCGCCACGTGATGCCGGCGCGCTCGAGCCGCTCGGGATAGGTCTCCCAGCCGAGGTCGCGGCGGCCGTTCATCGTGACGGGCGCACCGAAGCGCGCATCGGCGTCGATCGAGCCCGTCATCAGGAACAGCCGGTTGGGATGCGTCGGGCCGAACATCGACGCGTGATAGCCGTCGCAGATCGTGAACGCATCGGCGAGCGCGTGGTAGAACGGCAAATCCTGGCGCGTATGAAAGCCCATCGTGAGCGGGCCGGCGTCGCCGCTGATCGCGCGATGCGTGCGCACCCAGGCGTCCATCGCGCCGCCATTCCAGCACTCGTGCAGCGCGCGCCAGCTATGGCTCAAATCCTGCAACCGCTGCGCGCCGGTACGCTGCGTATCGAGCCGATACGGCAACAGGTAGCCGTCGGGATGCCGTGCATCGGGCTGGCGGAAAACGGATGCGCCATCCGGCAACGTCATTGCCGAGCGATCGTCGAAGCCGCGCACGCCTGCGAGCGTGCCGAAATAATGATCGAACGAGCGGTTCTCCTTCATCAGCACGATGATGTGATCGACGTCCGACAATTGCGCCGGGCGCAACGCTTGCGCTGCGGCGTGCGGCACGGCAGCCGGACGCGCTTCGGCGTCCACCGCGACAAGCGCCGCGATGGCGGCAGCGGATTG
>DASSVX010000219.1:0-11304 GCA_035705655.1 Casimicrobiaceae bacterium | reverse complement strand
GACGGCGGCCGGCGCGTCGTCGACTGTTTCTTCACTCCGTCGGGCGAAGCCGATTTTTCATCGGTCGCCGCGGCGCACAGCGCGCTGGTCGATCAGGTCGTCGAAGTCGACGAGGCGCTGATGTCGCTCTACCTCGAGCAGGGCGAGATCGCGCCCGAACAGTTGCACGCGCCATTCGAGAAGGCGCTGCGCGAAGGACATCTGGTGCCGGTGTGCTTCGTGTCGGCGCGCACCGGCGCCGGTGTCGGCGAGCTGCTCACCGTCTTCGACAAGCTGTTGCCGAATCCGAAGGAAGGCAACCCGCCGCGCTTCACCAAGGGCGAAGGCGAGAGCGCCGTCGAGTTCCACTCGGAGCCCGATCCGTCGAAGCACGTGCTCGCGCATGTCTTCAAGGTCGTGATGGACCCGTTCGTCGGCAAGCTCGGCGTGTTCCGCGTGCATCAGGGAACGGTGACGCGCGACACGCAGCTCTTCGTCGGCGACGGGCGCAAGCCGTTCAAGGTCGGGCATCTTTTCATGCTGCAGGGCGCGAAATACATCGAGCTCGACCGTGCCGTCCCGGGCGACATCGCGGCGATCGCGAAAGTGGAGGAGATCGTGTTCGACTGCGTGCTGCACGATTCGCACGACGAGGACCACCTCCATATGCGGCCGCTCGAATTTCCGGTGCCGATGCACGGCTTCGCCATCACGCCGAAGCGCCGCGGCGACGAGCAGCGCATCTCCGACGTGCTGCACAAGATGATCGCCGAGGATCCGACGCTCGTCGTCGCCCACGACGCGATCGTCAACGAAACGGTGCTGCGCGGCCTTGGCGAACTGCACCTGCGCTCGGTGTTCGAGCGGATGGCCACACAGTTCAAGCTCGAGGTCGAGACGCGGCCGCCGCGCGTTCCGTATCGCGAGACGGTCACGTCGAAGGCCGAGGGTCATCATCGGCACAAGAAGCAGACCGGCGGCGCCGGACAGTTCGGCGAGGTCTACCTGCGCATCGAGCCGATGCCGCGCGGTGCCGGGTTCGAGTTCGTCGACCAGGTGAAGGGCGGCGCGATTCCGAACACGCTGATCCCCGCGGTGCAGAAGGGCGTGGAGCAGGTGCTGACGTCGGGACCGGTGGCGGGATTTCCGATGCAGGACGTGCGCGTCATCGTCTACGACGGCAAGTACCACCCGGTCGACTCGAAGGAAGTCGCGTTCGTCGCCGCCGGCCGCAAGGCATTCCTCGACGCGATCACGAAGGCGCGGCCGATCGTGCTCGAGCCGATCGTCGGCATGGAGATCAACTGTCCCGCGAACACGATGGGCGACGTCGCGGGCGACCTTTCCTCCCGGCGCGGCCAGGTCACCGGGACGCAGACGCTGCAGGCGAACATGCTGGCCGTCAACGGCTACGCGCCGCTCGCCGAGCTCGACGGTTACGCCGCGCGGCTGAAGTCGATGACGGGCGGGCACGGCGCGTGGACGATGTCGCTGTCGCATTACGAGCAGGCGCCGCCGAACCTGCAGAACCAGCTGTCGACCGAGTACGCGAAACACCGCCGGCACGAGGAAGAGTAGCGGGCAATCCGTTGAAGAACCTCGTCATCCTGCACCTCGAAAGCATCTCGCGGCAGCGCCTCGCGGCGTTTGCATCGGCGTTTCCCAATACGCTGCGCCTCATGCAGGAAGCCATCGTCTTCGACAACTACTTCTCGTCGGCGACGTCGACGGTGATGGTGCTGACCTACCTTTTCCATGCGAACGATTTCGAGCTCGACACGTCGACGCAATTCGACGGCGCGCAGCCGGCGCGCAACAATCGCAACGTATTCGAGATCCTGCAGCAGCGCGGCTACCACGCGGACCTGATCTGCCTCAACGGCTTTCCGGCGCGGCCGATCCGCCTGTCGGCATGGGGGAACGGGCTTCCGCCGGTCTGGGAGACCAACGATTTTCCACAGCTGTTCGCGCGCTTCGACGCATTGACCGATGCGCCGCCGTTCGCAATCTACGTCTGGGACCTCATTTCGCATGTCGAGCACAGCATGGCGCTCGCGCCGCACGCCAACGGGCTGACCGACCAGTTGCGCCGCGCCTGCGCGGTCGCCGACCACGCGGTGGGCGTCTTCCGCGACACGCTCGAGCGCAAGGGCCTGCTCGACGACACGACGATCGTCCTCTACGGCGACCACGGCGACGATTTCTGGACACACGGTTACAAGGGCGGCATGATCCATGGCACCGAGCCCTACACCGACATCATCGCCGCACCACTCGCCATCCGCGACCCCGACCATGCGCCGGCGCTGCGGGCCGACCTCGCGAGCACGATCGACATCGCGCCCACGTGCCTGTCGCTGCTCGGGGTCGACGCCGAGACGACGTTCGCGTATTCGGGCGTCGATCTGCTGCAGCGCGCACCCGAGGCCGTGTACTCGCAGAATTTCACCGCAAACCAGCCCGACAGCGTCCGGCTTGACATCGCCAAGGCATTCTCGGTCACCGACGACACCTATACGTTGATGGCGAGCTCGCGCGGGCTCGAGCTTTTCGCGCATCGGCTCGACCCGGGAAATCACTGCAACCTGCTGCACCTGTTCGCGTTCGACGCTGCCGGGCGCCTTGCGCTCCGGGCATTGCCCGGGACCGCCGGGCACTTCCTCGCCTCGTGGAGCCGCAACCCGCAGGCTGTCGCGCGCCTCGCGCACGATTTCGAGCGTCTGCGCGAGCGGCTCCAGACGCGGATCGAAGCGAAGCGCCGGTACATCGACGAGCGCGGCGTCGAGGCCGCGCATGCGCTCGATCGCCGCTGCATGACGACGATCAGTGCGCGTGGCCGCGACGCGTTCTTCAATGCGCGCGTGAGCGCGCCGGCGGCAGGCGCGGCAGCGGCGGCATTCGAATACGCGTGGAAGCTGCAGTGAAGAAGGCCGCGGGCGCATCCGCTGCCTCCAGCCCGGCAGCACCGTCGCGTCGATGCGCTACCTGATTCTCGCCGCGGGTATGGGCCGGCGTCTCGGCGCGGCCGGTGCGGGACTGCCGAAGTGCCTCATCGAGGTGAACGGCGAGACGCTGATCGCCCGGCTGTTGCGCCAGATTCGGCGCAACGACCCGGCGGCCGATATCCACGTGGTGCTCGGGTATCGCAGCGACGCGGTCACGCCGGCGGTGCATGGATGCCGGATCGTCCTCAATCCGTTTTTCGACACGACGGGCATCAATGCGTCGATGTGGTTCGCGCGCGACGCGTTCGACCGGCCGCTCATGCTGATTCACGCCGATCTGGTGCTGGCCGACGACCTCGCCGATGCGCTGCTGACGGCGGAAGCGGAAACGCTGATGGCCTTCGACAGCACGCTGCGCGACCCGACCGAGGTCAACGTCGCGGTCGCCGCGGGCCGGGTCACGCGCTTCGACGAGAACTTCACCGGCTACAGCGGTTTGTACGCCGGCGTGCTGAAACTTTCGGAGCCGGCCGCCAGCGCGTTCGCGCAAACCCTCGACCAGCGTGTACGCCAGGGCTTCGACACGCCGCGCGACTACTATTTCTTCGCGGTGCGGGCGATCATCGAGCAACACGCGATCGCGGTGTCGGCCTTCGACATCGCGGGCCGCGCCTGGCAGGAGATCGATCGCGCGGAGCACATCGCGGCGGCGCGCGCCCGCTTCCGCGAGCCGCGGCTCGCGATCGCATCGTGAGCGAGCGCTCGGGCGCCGGCCATGCGCAGTGGCGCGCCCGGCCGCGGCACATTACAATCGCGACCGTGGGCGAATCGGTGAATCTCACACACCACTTCCTGATCGCCATGCCGGCCATGGCGGATCCGCACTTCGCGAACTCGCTCACGTACGTCTGCGAGCACAATCCCGAAGGCGCCCTCGGCATCGTCGTCAACAAGCCGATCGACCTCACCCTTTCCGCGTTGTTCGAGCAGATCGAGATTCCGCTCGCCGATCGCGCGCTGTGCGAAGCGCCCGTTCATTTCGGCGGTCCGGTGCAGCTCGATCGCGGGTTCGTCCTGCATCGGCCGATCGGCAACTGGCAGTCGACGCTGCCAATCCACGACGAGGTCGGCCTCACGACGTCCAAGGACGTGCTCGAGGCCGCCGGCCGGGGAGAAGGACCGAAGGACATGTTCGTGTCGCTCGGCTACGCCGGATGGCAGGCGGGGCAGCTCGAGCAGGAGCTCGCGCAGAACGCGTGGCTCACGGTCGAGGCCGATGCCGACGTGCTGTTCGACCTGCCGGCCGAGCGCCGGCTGCCTGCCGCGGTGCGCCTGCTCGGCATCGACATCTCGCGGCTTTCCGACACCGCCGGTCACGGGTGAGCCGTCAATGCGCAGGGAAGCGGACGCGACGGTGCTCGCGTTCGATTTCGGCACGCGCCGGATCGGCGTCGCCGTGGGCAACACGCTGATGCGCGTCGCCCATCCGCTTGCGACGATCGCCGCGGCCGACCCCGCCGCACGCTGGACCGCCATCCGCGCGCTGCTCGACGAATGGCGTCCGCAGCGGCTCGTCGTCGGGTTGCCCGTGCACGCCGATGCAACCCCGCATGCGATGACGGCGCGCGCACGCGAATTCGCGCTCGAACTTGCCGATCGCTTCGCGCTTCCGGTGGCCCTCGAGGACGAGCGCCATACGAGCGAGATCGCGCGCGATGCGCTGGCCGCGGCGGGCCGCGGCGGCCGCGCGCACCGGCCGCTGCGCGATCGCGTCGCTGCGCAAATCATCCTGCAGGCCTGGTTCGACGGGCGCCATGACGCCTGACGACGCGCTCCCCGACGCCGAGGCGGCGCTCGCGGCACTCGTCCTGCGCATGCAAGGCGCGGTTGCCCACGACGCCGCGCTCGTCGGCATCTACTCGGGCGGCGCATGGCTCGCCGAGCGGCTCGCAGCCGTTCTGCCCGGCGCACACCCGCTGGGCTTCATCGACGTGTCGTACTACCGCGACGACTACGCGGTGTCCGGTTTGAAGCCGAACGTGAAGCGCACGTCGCTGCCGTTCGACGTGTCGGGTGCGGCGATCGTGCTCGTCGACGACGTGCTGTACACCGGGCGCAGCGTGCGCGCGGCGATCAACGAGCTGTTCGACTTCGGTCGCCCGGAGCGCATCGAGCTCGCGGTGCTCGTCGATCGCGGCGGACGCGAATTGCCGATCGAGGCGACGTACACGGGCGCACGCCTTGCCGTGGCGCGCGATCTTTCGATCGTCCTGTCGCGCGATTGCGAAGGCACGCTGTCGCTCGGCGTCGAGCCGGCGCGCCGTCGCGAGCGCGCCGAGCCGCGGGTCGCGCGATGATCGCGGGGCCTCGATGACGCGCAATCCGCAGCTCAACCGCAACGGCGAGCTCACGCATCTGTTGACGCTGGAGGGATTGCCGGCCGCGGTGATCACGCACATCCTCGACACGGCCGAGCCTTTCGTGTCCATCGCCGAGCGCGAGGTGAAGAAGGTGCCGCTTCTTCGCGGCAAGGCGATGTTCAACCTGTTCTTCGAGAACTCGACGCGCACGCGCACGACGTTCGAGATCGCCGCGAAGCGCCTGTCTGCCGACGTGATCAACCTCAACATCGGCGTGTCGTCGACGGCGAAGGGCGAGACGCTGCTCGACACCGTCGACAACCTGTGCGCGATGAATGCGGACCTGTTCGTCGTGCGGCATGCGCAGTCGGGGGCGCCGCATCTCATCGCATCGCACCTGACGGCAACCGGCCGCTCGCACGTTCACGTCGTCAACGCCGGCGACGGCCGTCACGCGCACCCGACGCAGGGGCTGCTCGACCTCTACACGATCCGCCATTACAAGAAGGATTTTCGCGAGCTCAGTGTCGCGATCGTCGGCGACGTGCTGCATTCGCGCGTCGCCCGCTCGCTGATCCACGGCCTGACGACGATGCAGGTGCCGCGCGTGCGCGTGATCGCGCCGCGCACGCTGCTGCCCACGGCCGTCGAAGCGCTCGGCGTCGAGGTGATGAACGACATGCGCGAGGGTCTGCGCGGATGCGACGTCGTCGTCATGCTCCGGCTGCAGAACGAGCGGATGAAGGGCGCGCTGCTGCCGTCGGCCGGCGAGTACTTCAAGCACTACGGGCTCACGTCGGAAAAGCTGGCACTCGCCAAGCCCGATGCGATCGTGATGCATCCGGGGCCGATGAACCGCGGTGTCGAGATCGACTCGCCGGTCGCCGATGGCTCGCGTTCGGTGATCCTGCCGCAGGTCACGTTCGGCATCGCGGTGCGCATGGCCGTGCTGTCGATCGTCGCCTCCAGCTGAGATGGAACATCCCCCCACGCTCGGTTCGACGATCCTCGTGCTTCGCACTCGGGTGTTCGCCCTCGGGGCGGCCCGTCGGGCTCACGCGCTCGCTGCCCCCCAAGAAGGCGCGCCAGTCGGTCGGGGCGGCCCTTCCCGACTGACATGAAGCTCGAGATCCGCAACGGCCGGCTGATCGATCCCGCGCGCGCGCTCGACCGGGTCGCATCGCTGTTCATCGACGGCCACATGATCGCGGGCAGCGGCGAAGCGCCGCGCGGCTTTCGCGCGGATCGCGTCATCGAGGCGGGCGGCTGCGTCGTCTCGCCGGGCTTCGTCGACCTCGCGGCGCGCTTGCGCGAGCCGGGCCTCGAGTACAAGGCGACGCTCGAATCGGAGCTTGCGGCCGCGGCGGCCGGCGGCGTGACGAGCCTCGCGTGTCCGCCCGACACCGATCCGCCGCTCGACGAGCCCGGCCTCGTCCAGATGCTCAAGCATCGCGCGCGCCTCATCGGTTTGGCGCACGTGTATCCGGTCGGCGCGCTCACCGTCGGGCTCGACGGCACCACGCTCACCGAAATGGGGCAGCTCGCCGAGGCGGGCTGCGTCGCGTTCTCGCAGGCCGACGCACCATTCCACGACACGCTGATGCTGCTGCGCGCGCTGCAATACGCGGGGACCTTCGGCCATCGCGTGTGGCTGCGCCCGCAGGACCACTATCTCGCGCAGGGGGGCGTCGCGCACGATGGCGAGGTGGCCACGCGGCTCGGCCTTCCCGCGATTCCGGTGGCCGCCGAAACGATCGCGTTGTCGAAGATTTTCGGGCTCGTGCGCGCAACGCACGTCGGCGTGCACCTGACCCGGCTTTCGTCCGCGGAAGGTGTGGCGATGGTTCGCGCCGCCAAGGCGGAGGGGCTGCCGGTCACCTGCGACGTCGACGTGCATCACCTGCATCTTTGCGACGTCGACATCGGCTGGTTCGACCCGCAGGCGCACCTCGTGCCGCCGCTGCGCAGCACGCGCGATCGCGAAGCGCTGCAGCGCGGCGTTGCCGACGGCACGATCGACGCCATCTGCTCGGATCATGCGCCGGTCGACGACGACGGCAAGCAGATGCCGTTCGGCGAGGCCGAGCCCGGGGCAAGCGCGCTCGAGCTGCTGCTGCCGCTCACGCTCAAGTGGGCCGCGGTGGCCGGCGTCGCGCTCGGCGATGCGCTCGGTTGCATCACGACGCGGCCCGCGGCAATCCTCGGGCTCGCCCGCCCCTCGCTCGCCGACGGCATGGCGGCCGACCTTTGCGTCTTCGACCCGGCGTCGCACTGGACGGTGCAGCGCGACGCGCTGCGCAGCCAGGGCAAGAACACGCCGTTCCTCGGTCTCGAAGTCGTCGGCCGGGTGCGGGCGACGCTCCTCGGCGGACGCGTCGTGCACGAGGCGTGAAGCACACGGCGCCGCGCCGGGCAGCGTAGCGGCCGCGTCAGCCGGTCGCCGCGCGCACGACGAACCAGCCACCGACGCACAGCAGCAGCACGGCGACGATCCGCGTGAGCGCGGCGATCGGCACCGCTGCTGCGAGCCGTGGTCCAACGATCACGCCGGGCAAGAGCATGGCGCCGACCAGCGCGGCGGCCGGGAGATCGACGCCGCCGCTCATCCAGTTGCCCGCGGTTGCCGTGGCGGCGATCGGAAGCTGCACCACCTGCCCGACGCCGATCGCGGCCAGCACCGGTGCGCCGCGCCAGAGCTGGATCGGAACCAGCACCATCGGTCCTCCGGTGCCGGTGAGCGCCGACAGGAACCCGCTCAGCACGCCGACCGCCCAATCGACGCCAGTCGACGGCTCGCCGTTGCGGCGCGTGCGCGACCGACCGGAGGCCAGCATGCGCAGGCCGGTGGCGATCAGCAGTGCGGCGAGCAGCGCCAACGTCAGGCGTCGCGGCGCAACGGCGAGCGCAATGGCGCCGAGCAGCGCGCCCGGCACGGTCGCGACGATCAGCGGCCATCCGCGCGCCAGTGCCCCGCGCTCGCCGCGCGCAAACACGACGAGCGCGACGAGGCCGGTCGCAACGAAACTCGCCGTGCTGATGGTGATCGCGTCGCGCACGTCGAGCCCGACGATTTCGATCAGCCAGGGCGACAGCAAAATGCCGCCGATGCCGATGCTGCCGATGAGGGCGCCGATCACGAGCACCGCGGCCAGCGTCGCGATCAGCGTAGCGTTGCCTGCGAGGAGCGCCTGGCCCAAACCCGCCGCCGCACGTTCAGGCGGGTTCGCTTCGTTGCCGGGGCAGGCGCCCCATCGCATAGAACTCGTCGTTCGGCCGCATCGCGATCAGGTTCGCCATCCGGTTCGACAGCGCGAAAAAAGCGGCGATGGCGCCGATGTCCCAGATGTCCTCGTCGCAAAGGCCGTGTTCGTGCAACCGGGCGAAATCGGCGTCGTCGATCGCAACGCTGTTCGTGGCGACCTTCATCGCGAACGCGAGCATCGCCTTCTGGCGCGCGGTGATGTCGGCCTTGCGATAGTTGACAGCGACCTGATCGGCGACGAGCGGGTTCTTCGCGTAGATGCGCAGGATGGCGCCGTGCGCGACGATGCAGTAGAGGCAGTCGTTGGCACCCGATGTCGCCACGACGATCATCTCGCGCTCGGCCTTCGTCAGGCCGCCTTCCTTCAGCATCAGCGCGTCGTGGTATGCGAAGAACGCGCGGAATTCGTCGGGACGGTGCGCGAGCGTGACGAATACGTTCGGAACGAAGCCCGCCTTTTCCTGCACGTCGAGGATCCTGGCTCGGATGTCGTCCGGAAGCGCGTCGAGTGCTGGCACCGGGTAGCGCGAGATCGGCGGCGCCTCGGGCGGGGCCGTGGCAGCGTGTTCCGTCTTCACTGCGACGGCGGCACGTAACCCGCCGGCATCTCTGCGCCCGTGCCGAAGAAGTGCTTCTCCATCTGTTCCGCCAGCCACTTACGGGCGCGCGCGTCGGCGAGCGACAGCCGGTTCTCGTTGACGAGCATCGTCTGGTGCTTGAGCCACTGCGCCCACGCTTCCTTCGACACGTTCTCGTAGATGCGCTTGCCGAGCTCGCCGGGATACGGCGGAAAATCGAGGCCCTCGGCCTCGCGTCCGAGCTTCACGCATTTCACCATTCGTGCCATCGCCGCTCCTTTGCCTGACGCGCAACGGGCGCTCGCCCGTTACAGATTCTTGACGTAAACCTGCGACTTGCGCTGGTAATTGTAGAGCGCCTGCTTCTGCTGCGGCAGGTCGGCAACCGAGCCGATGCGAAACCCGCGCTCGACGAACCAGTGTGCGGTCTTCGTCGTCAGCACGAACAGCTGCGCGAGCTTGAGCTTGCGCGCGCGCTGCTCGATCTCGCTCATCAGCGCCTCGCCGTAACCTTCGCGGCGAAAATCCGGATGCACGGCGAGTGCTGCAAGCTCGCCGAGGCGCTCGGCCGGGAAGGCGTACAGCGCCGCGCAGCCGATGATGTGATTGTCGTACTCGGCGACGACGAAGCGCTCGATCTCGCTTTCGAGCCGCTCGCGCGAGCGGCGCACCAGCACGCCCTGCTCCTCGAGCGGTTCGATGATCGACAGGATGCCGCCGACGTCGTCGATCGTCGCGTTGCGGATGTGCGCCAGCGCGGTGGCGGCGATCATCGTGCCGACGCCGTCGCGCGTAAAGAGCTCGAGCAGAAGCGCGCCGTCGTGGTGGCGGCTGATCAGGTGCGCGCGCGCCACGCCGTTGTTGCACGCGCGGATCGCCGCCGGCAGGTAGACGCGGATGTCGGGCGGCAGGCGCTCGGGGCGCGCGAGAAGCTTTTCCGCGTCGCTGGTCGACAGGTCCGACAGAAGCTGGCGCCGCGCATTGCGCACGCCGTCGGCATCGGTGAGGAAGATCAGCTTCGTCGCATCCATGCGCACCGCGCATTGCGTCGCCACCTCCTCGACCGTCAGGTTGAAAATCTCGCCGGTCGGCGAATAGCCGGTCGGCGAGATCAGCACGATGTCGCCGTCGTCGAGCCGCTGCTGGATCGCCTCGGTGTCGATGCGCCGCACTTCGCCCGACAGCTGCATGTCGACGCCGTCGACGACGCCCATCGGCTTCGCCGTCAGGTAGTTGCCGCTCGAGACGCGGTTGCGCGCACCGGCCATCGGCGAGTTCGCGAGCCCGAGCGACAGGAGCGCCTCGATGCGCGCGCGCACCTGGCCTGCCGCCTCGAGCACGCAATCCATCGCGTCGTTGTCGGTGATGCGCACGCCGTTCGCGTAACGGCTCTCGATGCTCTGCGCGGCCAGGATCGCCTCGACCTGCGGGCGGCAGCCGTGCGCGACGATCAGCCTGATGCCGAGGCTGTGCAGCAGGTTGAGGTCGTGGACGACGCCGAGGAACGACTCGTCGGCGACGACCTCGCCGCCGAACGCGATGACGAACGTCTTGCCGCGAAACGCGTGCACGTACGGCGCGGCCGCGCGTATCCAGTGCACGAACGCGCGCATCGTGGCCGAGTTGACCGGCGGCGTCTCGTCGAGCGCGCGTGCCATTACCGACTGTTCTCCATGAGCGGGCGCGATTATAGCGTTCACCTATAATCGACAGTCAGTGACCTCGCCGCTCCTCGCCAATCTCAATCCGGAACAACTCGAAGCGGTCACGCTGCCGCACGCGTCCTCGCTGATCCTCGCCGGCGCGGGCAGCGGCAAGACCCGCGTGCTCACCACGCGCATTGCGTGGCTGCTCGCCACCGGCCAGGCGAGTCCGCTGTCGATTCTCGGCGTCACGTTCACGAACAAGGCTGCGAAGGAGATGCTCGCGCGGCTCGCGGCGCAGACGCCCGTCAACATCCGCGGCATGTGGGTCGGCACCTTCCACGGCCTGTGCAACCGGATGCTGCGGATGCACCACCGCGAGGCGGGCCTTCCGCAGCTTTTCCAGATCCTCGACACGCAGGACCAGCTCGCGCTGATCAAGCGGATGTATCGCGCGCACGACATCGACGGCGAGCACTATCCGCCGCGCGAGCTCCAGTGGTTCATCGCGTCGTCGAAGGAGGAGGGCCTGCGGCC
>DASSVX010000218.1:0-9273 GCA_035705655.1 Casimicrobiaceae bacterium | reverse complement strand
AAGCTCACGATCGTGACGATGTCCTGCGCCTGGCCGAAGAGCTGGCCGAGCAGCGACGCCGCGCGTCCGAGCACGTCGGACAGCACGGCCAATCCGAATTCCAGCGCGAGAAGCGACACGATGCGATCGAGCGCGCCGCTTTCGAGCCACGCGCGAAGCTCGTCGCCCGGCGGCGGCGTTTTCGTCAGCAGGACGACCTCGTCGATGATGAGCTTGCCGACGTAGAGCGTGACGACAGGCAGCAGCGCGCGGACCACACGCAGGACGGCCTCGCCGAGCATCATCGACGGGCTCGTCTGCCAGACGAGTGCCAGGAACGGCGGGATATTGCGCATGCCGCTCATCCGCTCGCGCAGCGACCGCCGCTCGGGATGAGTCACGCGCTCGGCGGCGCTCGCCTTCGGATGATCCCCCCACGCTTGCGGCTTCGCCGCTGCGCTGCCCCCCGCGGGAGCGGAATTCGCGCCTCGGGGCGGCCCTTCGGCACTCATGGGCGCGGTCCCATCGAGCGATTGCGCGGCATGCCGCTATTGTGCCGTGAGCGGACTTTTCGTTCCGCCGCCGTTGTCCAAAGTGTTGAATCCCGCGAGCGAGAACCTCCATGTCGATCCAGGCCATCAATCCCGCAACCGACGAAGTCATCGCCACCCACGACGAGATGACGCCGCAACTTGTCGCCGGCATCGTCAAATCGGCACACGGCGCGTTCGTCGACTGGCGCCACGCTTCGTATGCCGAGCGTGCCGTGCCGATGCGCCGGGCCGCGGCAATCCTGCGCAAGAACGCGCGCGATTTCGCGCATCTGATGGCACGCGAAATGGGCAAGCCGGTACGCGACGGAGTCGCCGAAGCGCAGAAATGCGCAACGGCTTGCGACTATTTCGCCGAGCACGCCGCCGCGTTCCTGGCGCGCGAGACCGTGCCGACCGAGGCGCGCTCGAGCTTCGTCACGTTCAAGCCGCTTGGCGTCGTGCTGGCCGTGATGCCGTGGAACTTTCCGTTCTGGCAGGTCTTCCGCTTCGCCGCGCCCGGCCTGATGGCGGGCAATGCCGCCGTGCTGAAGCACGCGTCGAACGTGCCGGGATGCGCGCTCGCGATCGAGGACGTGTTCCGCGGCGCAGGATTCCCGGAGAACCTGTTCCGCACGCTGATGATCGGCAGCAAGAGCGTCGACGCGGTCATCGAGGATCCGCTGGTGCGCGCCGTCACGCTGACCGGCAGCGGTCCCGCCGGCCGGGCGATTGCCGCGAAGGCCGGGCAGCTGCTCAAGAAGACGGTGCTCGAGCTCGGTGGCAGCGATCCGTATCTGGTGCTCGAGGACGCCGATCTGGCACTCGCCGCCGACGTGTGCACGAAGGCGCGGCTCGTCAACTCCGGACAGAGCTGCATCGCCGGCAAGCGCTTCATCGTCGTCGAGCGCGTGCGCGCGGAGTTCGAGAGGCGCTTCGTCAAGCGGATGGCGGCGTCGAAGATGGGCGACCCGCTCGACGAATCGACCGAGATCGGTCCGCAGGCACGGGCCGATCTGCGCGACACGCTGCAGCGCCAGGTGGATCGAAGCATCGCGAAAGGCGCGCGATGCATGCTCGGCGGCGCGATTCCCGAGGGTCCGGGAGCCTGGTATCCGCCGTCGGTGCTGACCGACGTGCGGCCGGGTATGCCGGCGTTCGACGAGGAATTGTTCGGGCCGGTTGCCGCCGTCGTGCCCGTTCGTGACGAAGCCGAGGCGGTGGCGATGGCCAACGCGTCGGCTTTCGGCCTCGGCGCCGGCGTGATCACCCGCGACATCGCGCGCGGCGAGCGCATTGCCGCAGACCTCATCGAAAGCGGCTGCGTGTTCGTCAACGATGCGGTGCGCTCCGATCCGCGGCTGCCGTTCGGCGGCATCAAGGAGAGCGGCCATGGCCGCGAGCTCGCGAGCTATGGCATCAGGGAGTTCGTCAACATCAAGACCGTGTACGTGGCGTGACAGAGGGTCAGAGACGACTTTCCGAGGGTCAGCGGAAAAGTCGTCTCTGACCCTGCTTCGGTACCGGCTTCGCCGTCACGCGAGCTCAGCCGCCCTGCAGCACGATGCGCGCACCGTGCTCGCCGATCATCAGCGACGCCGCATTCGTGTTCGCCGACGTTACGCTCGGCATCACGGATGCATCGATCACGCGCAACGCCTCGACACCGCGCACACGAAGCTGCGGATCGACGACGGCGTCGTCGTCGCGCGCATCCCCCATCCGGCAGGTGCCGACACAATGGAAGACGGTGCCGCCCGCGTGGCGTGCGAAGTCGAGCAGGTCCTCGTCGTATCTCGCGTCGGTGCCGGGAAGCATTTCGGCGTCGAACAGCTCGCGGAACGACGGTTGCCGATAGATGTCGCGCAGCATCCTGATGCCGGCGACGAGCGTCTTGCGGTCGCGATCGGCGTCGAGGTAGCGGGGCTCGATGCCCGGCGCATCCGCGGGATTGGTCGAGCGAATCGCGAGTCGCCCGCGCGACTCGGGATGACACTGCCACACGGCCGCGGTGAAGCCCGAATACGGATGCAGCGGATCCCCGGGCTTGTCGACCGACAGCGGCATCACGTTGAACTGCACGTCGGGCCGGTTGCCGGTCGCATGCTCGGTGCACGCGGCGCCGCCGACCTGCCCCGCACCCACCGTGAGCGGCCCCGAGCGGCGAAACAGCCATTCGGCCCCCATGCCCGCGAGCTTCAGCGGATTGCGCACGTCGTCGTTGAGCGAGACGCGCTTGCGAAGCCGCACGATCGTGCGTGCCTGATAGTGATCCTGCAGATTCTCGCCGACGCCGGAAAGCCCGGCCACGACCGGGATGCCGAGCCCACGCAGAAGTGCGGGCGGCCCCACGCCCGAGAGCTGCAGAAGCTGCGGCGACTGGATGGTCCCCGCGGAAAGAATGACTTCGCGTGCGGCACGCGCGAAATGCGTCTGCCCGCCACGCTGCCACTCGACGCCGAGGGCGCGCGTTCCTTCGAAACGCACGCGCGTGGCAAGCGCGCGCGGCAGGATCGAGAGGTTCGGGCGCCGGCTTGCGGGCCGCAGAAACGCGACCGCTGCGCTTTGCCGCCAGCCGTTGTCGATGCTCAATTGATACGAGCCGACGCCATACGTCGTGGCGCCGTTGAAATCGGGATTGCGCGGCAGCCCGGATTCAACGCCGGCATCGACCCATGCGCTGCAGTATGGATGGTCGTTGCGCAGATTGCATACGCCGAGCTCGCCCGACGCGCCGTGATACGCGCTCGCCCCGCCCGCATAGTGCTCGATGCGCTTGAAATCGGGCAGCACGTCGAGGTAGCGCCACCCCGCCGCGCCCTGCGCCGCCCAGTCGTCGAAGTCCTCGTGCTGCCCGCGGATGTAGACGAGGCCGTTGATCGACGACGAGCCGCCGATGACGCGCCCGCGCGGCCACAGCACGTTGCGTCCCGCGGTGCCTTCCGACGGCACCGTGTCGAACAGGCGCGCGAAGCGAGGATCGTAGATCGTGCGGAAATAGCCGACCGGCAGGCGGATCCAGAAATTGCGATCGGAACCGCCGGCCTCCAGCAGCAGCACGCGCGTCGTCGCGTCGGCCGACAGCCGGTTCGCGAGGATGCATCCCGCGGAACCGGCGCCGACGATCACGTAGTCGAACGTGTCGGAAGCCTCGGCCATCGGCTCAGGCCTTGATCGTGTCGAGATAGAGCTTCGGATCGAAGTACGTCGAGGCAGGCACCGGATTCTGGATGCCGCCGAAGCGCACGAAGAAGTCGGTGACCTGCTGCAGCCAGTTCGTCACGGTGCCGTCGGCATAGAGCTTCTTCCAGTCCTTCGACGTGAACATCTTCTGTGCCTTGTACTGCTCCTTGAGGTCGGACAGCGGCACCTGCTGGTAGTGGTGCTTCTGCAGCGCATCGAGTGCGGCGTCGGCGTTGGCGATCATGTAGTCGTTCGCCTCGGCCCATCCGCGGATGATGTTGGCGCACTCGGCGCGGTTCTTCGCGTAGTAATCGTCGCGCACCGCCCAGCCGCCCACGATGGCCGCCTTCGGGTAGTACGCCGACGCGTCGGCGAGCATCTTCGCGTTCGGCACCTTCTCGCGCACCGGGATGTTGAACGGCACCCACAGCGCGACCGCGGGAACGGCGCCCGAGATGAACGACGTCACCGCCTCGGACATCCGCTGGTTGACAATCTCGACGTCCTTCGGGTCGACGTTGTTGGCGCGAAGCGCGGTGTCGAGAAACACGTGCGCGGTGGTGCCGGTGGTCGTCGAGATCTTCTTGCCCTTGAGATCGGCGAAGCTCTTGATCTGGTCGCCGCGCACCCACAGCTGCGCGGTGGCGAATTCGACGTCGTTGACGAGGAACATCTTCCCCTGCCCGCGGGCGGGAAAGTTCGAGATGACCGCTCCGGTGGCCAGCATCTCGATGCTGCCGCCGATCATCGCCTGGAAGAGCTCGAGGCCGGTGGTGAACTGCACGAGGTCGAGCTCGACGTTGTGCTTGGCGAACGAGCCGCGATCGATGCCGGTCCAGATCTGGCCGTCGACGGCGAGCGTATGCAGGTAGCCCACCTTCACCTTCGCGCGGCTTTGCGCGATCGCCGGCGCACCGAGCACGGCGGCACCCGCGCCGATGCCTACCGCGGCCGTTGTCTGCAGGAACTGTCTGCGATTCACTTTCATGATTTCCTCCTTTGCGGTTGGTAAAAAAACCGAAGTGGGGTCAGAGACGACTTTCTACGCGTGCGCGATCGGCGCGATTCGAAAGTCGTCTCCGACCCCGATTGCGATCACATCGGCGCTGCGAAAGTCGTGGCCGACCCCGCCAGTTGCGCCTGAGCGGCGTACTCCTTCATCACGAGCTCGCGTATATGCGAGCGCAGCTCGTTGAACTCGCGCGTTTCATGCAATGACTCGGAGCGCGGATACGGAAACGGAACGGTGATCTCCTCGCGGATTCGCGTCGGCCGCGCGCTCATCACGACGATGCGCGACGCGAGGTAGATCGCCTCCTCGACCGAATGCGTGATGAGCATCACCGTCTTGCCTTCGGTCGCCAGCACCTCGAGCAGCAAATCCTGCATCGCGTTGCGCGTCTGCGCGTCGAGCGCGCCGAACGGCTCGTCCATCAGCAGGAACTGCGGCCTTACCGCGTAGGCGCGTGCGAGCGCCAGGCGCTGCCGCATGCCACCGGAGAGCATCTTCGGCCACGCATCGGCGAAGTCGGAGAGGCCCATGAGCTTCATGTAGCGCGCGCAGATCGCATCGCGGTCGGGTGCGTGCGCGCGGTTGGCCGCGAGCGTCAGGCCGAACGCGATGTTCTGCCTGACCGTCAGCCACGGAAAGACGCCGTATTCCTGGAAGATGACGCCGCGATCGGGCCCCGGCCCGCTGACGGGCCGGCCGTCGAGCAGCACGCGGCCGTGCGTTGGCACGACGAATCCGGCGACCATGTTCATCATCGTCGTCTTGCCGCAGCCCGACGGGCCGATGACGGCCACGAAGTCGCCGTCGCCGATCGCATACGACACGTCGTCGACGACGCGAAGCGGCCCCTGCTTCGACTGGAACTCCATCGACACGTGGTCGAAGACGATGCGCGGCGTCGCGCTCATCACGCTCGGCCTCCTTGCAGCATCTCGCCCGACGTGAGGTCGGCGCGTCGGCCTCCTGCGCTCGCGCTCGGACGGCCCCTTCGGGCCTTGCCTTCGGCCCTCGCGCTCACGCTATCCGCTCCTGCCACGCGACGAGGCGGCGCGCGATCGCGCGCAGCACGAGGTCCATTGCGAGTGCGATCAGCCCGATGCAGATGATGCCGACGTAGATGATGTCGAGCTGGAAGAACGACGACGCATTCTGGATCAGCGCGCCGAGACCCTGCTGTGCGGCAATGAGCTCGGATGCGACCAGCGTCGCCCAGGCGACGCCGAGCGCCACGCGCAGCGCGGTCAGCAGGTGCGGCACGGTGAGCGGCACGATCACCTTGCGGAAAATCTCCACATCGCTCGCGCCCAGTGTCTTCGACACCCGTATGTAGATCGGGCTGATCTGCGCAATGCCTTCGTACATGACGATCACGCCGGCGAAGAACGACGCGTAGAACAGCACGACGATCTTCGCGATCTCGCCGATGCCGAAGTAGACGATCACGAGCGGGATCAGCGCGATCGGCGGCAGCGCGCGGAAGAAGTTCATCAGCGGGTCGATGAACGCGCGCACGTTGGGATACCAGCCGAGGACGAATCCGACCGGCACCGCGAGCGTGATGCCGAGTGCGACGCCGACGACGACACGCCCCGTCGACATCAGGATGTCGAGCGGCAGCCGGGCCGTGGTAAGCAGCTCCCAGAAACGCCATGCGACGCGATGCGGGGTCGGCACCAGCGACGGGTTGATGAGCCCCGAGTAGGCGATCGCATACCAGATGCCGACGACGATCAGCCACGGCAGGGCGATGAGGGCGGGGCGGCGTGCCACGGGGAATGTCGACGGTTGCGTGCCCCGCCCGTCCCTTCACGGCGGCGCCTCGAGAGGCGAGCGCATGACAGGGAGCCGGAGGCGATTGCCTGCGAAAGACGCAAAAGGTACTATAGACAGAACCTTATGCACAAGCGCTCAGGCAGCGACGAGGCGCGGCTTTTTCGCGACAGCCCGATGCCGCGTTACGCGCAGCTCGCCGACGTCTTTCGCCAGCGCATCGCGCGCAATCACTGGCCGCCGGGCACCAAGCTGCCGACGCTCGAGGCGCTGATGCGCGAGTTCGACGTGGCGCGCGTCACGGTGCGCCAGGCGATGGAGTTGCTGGGGCGCGACGGCCTCGTTTCCGCCGAGCGCGGGCGCGGCACGTTCGTCACCGCACAGCCGGTGCGCGACCGGCGCCTCGTGCTCGAGACCAGCCTGCAGGCGCTCGCCGATGTCTATCGCGACGACCGGCCGAACCTGACGCTGATCGAGGAGGCATCGGCCGCGCCGCGGCTCTTCCCCGAGGATGGCAAGCCCGCGCCACGCTACCGCTTCATGCGCCGCGTGCATTCGCGCAACGGCGAAGCCTATTGCGTGATCTCGATCTATCTCGACGAGCGGGTGTTCCGGATGGCGCCGCGGCGCTTCCGGCGCGAGACGGTGGTCCCGCTGCTGCTCGATCTCCCGCACGTCGAGATCGCTCGCGCGTGGCAGACGCTCGAGATCGGCACGGCCGATGTGCTCGTCGCACGCCACCTCGGCATTCACGTCAACGCGCCGGTGGCCGAGGTGCGCCGCGTGTGCCGCGCCAAGGACGAAACGGTGCTCTACCTCGGTGAGGTGACCTATCGCGGCGATTACATCCACCTCGCGATGGACCTCAAGCCCTGAGACAGGCGTCCTCCGATTGTTCGCCTCACAAGCGACGTCGAAGCCGAATATTCGCGCCGTCGCACGCACGCCGCCTGCGATGAATGGGGCAAAATCATGGGCTCGATCCCCATCCTGAGTTCCATCATGACGCACGACGGCTATCTGCGGCATCCGACAATACGTAACGGCGTCATCGCGTTCATTTGCGACGACGATGTCTGGCGGGCCGACGCAAACGGCGGCGTTGCGCGGCGCCTCACCGCGGGGCTGGGCGAGCCGTCGACACCCGCGCTTTCGCCCGACGGAAAATGGATCGCCTTCGTCGGCCGCGACGAGCAGCATCCCGAGGTGTACCTGATGCCGTCCGAAGGCGGCCCGGTGCGCCGGATGACCTGGCTCGGTCCCGACGTGATGGTTCGCGGATGGACGCCCGAAGGGCGCATCCTGTTCGTGACGACGTACGGGCAGCCGTTCTTTCGCAACTACCGCGCGTTCACGTTGCCGATCGAAGGCGGCATGCCGCAGCTCATCCCGCTCGGCCAGGTAAACCATCTCGCCTATGGCCCGGGCGACGCGAAGGTGATCGGTCGCAACACGGCCGATCCTGCGCGCTGGAAGCGCTATCGCGGCGGCACCGCGGGTTACCTCTGGATCGATGCTGCCGGCAATGGCGATTTTCGCCGGATGCGCGAGCTCGCGGGCAACATCACGTCGCCGATGTGGATCGGCGAGCGCATCTACTACCTGTCCGATGCGGAAGGCGTCGGCAATCTGTATTCGTGCCGGCCGGACGGCTCCGACCGGCGGCGGCACACCGATCACGACGAGTTCTATGCGCGCCACGCGCAAACCGACGGCCGGCACGTCGTCTACCAGTGCGGCGCCGACATCTGGCGCTTCGATCCGGCGCAGGATCGCACCGCGCGCGTGCCCATCGACGTGCCGGCGTCGCGCACGCAGGCCGCGCGCCGATTCGTCGACGCGGCGGAAAACCTCGCCGGCTTCCAACTGCATCCATCCGGCCACAGCCTCGCCATCGAGGCGCGCGGCAAGCTTTTCACGTTCGCGCTGTGGGAAGGCGCCGTGCGCCAGCACGGCGTCGCCGACGGTGTGCGCTATCGCTACGGTCAATGGCTTGCCGACGGGGAGACGCTCGTCGCGATCAGCGATGAAAGCCGCGAGGAGCGTCTCGTCGCGTTCCATGCCGGCGACGTGAAGTCGTTTCCGTGGGACATCGGGCGCGTGATTGCGATGCGCGCGGCGCCGACAGGGCAGCGGGTGGCGATCGCGAACCACCGCCACGAAGTCATCGTTGCGGATCTCGACAGCAATACATTCGCGGTCATCGACCGCAGCGACAGCGGCCGCACCGAGGACCTCGCATGGTCGCCCGACGGCGGGTGGCTCGCGTACACGTTCTGGACGAGCCCACGCCATTCGGCGATCAAGCTCCACGACGTGGCGAAGTCGAGCGGCACGCTCGTCACCGATCCCGAGTTTCGCGATTACAGTCCGGCGTTCGATCCCGCGGGCAAATATCTTTATTTCCTGTCGTTGCGCACGTTCGACCCGGTCTACGACAACGTGCAGTTCGAGCTGTCGTTTCCGCGCGCGGCACGCCCCTACCTGATCGCGCTCAAGGCCGACGAGCGACCGCCGTTCGAGCCCGAGCCCGCGGGCATGCAGGACAACGACGCGAAGACGGCCCGCAATGCCAGGAAGGAAGCGCCGCCGGCGGTACGCGTCGATCTCGACGGCATCGCGCGACGCGTCGCCGCGTTTCCGGTGCCCGAGGGGCGCTTCGGCCAGGTCGCCGGCGTTGCGGGCGACAAGGTCGTCTGGACGCTGATGCCGGTCGAGGGGGCGCACGGCCGCGGCGGCCACAAGGATTTGCCGGGACGCCTCGAGCTCTTCGATTTCCGGACGATGAAAAGCGAGCTG
>DASSVX010000217.1:0-14182 GCA_035705655.1 Casimicrobiaceae bacterium | reverse complement strand
GCCGCACGCATCGCGCACGGGGATCGCTTGTTTGACAATCGAGGCGTAACGCGCTCTAATGTAAGGCTTTTCGGGAAGCACCGCCCTTGGCAGGGCCGCGCATCGTCCGCCCGCGCCGGCCATCGCAGGCCCGTCTGCCGCGCAACGCGAGCCGCGCGCCGCAGAATCACTCACGAGGTACGCAATGAAACGCACTTATCAGCCATCGAAAATCCGTCGTGCGCGAACGCACGGATTTCGCGCCCGCATGAAAACCGTCGGCGGCCGCAAGGTGCTGTCGGCCCGGCGTGCCAAGGGCCGTGCCCGGCTTGCCGTCTGACGCACGTTCCGACTCCGGCCCCGGCCGGACGCGCGGCCCGGTATCGCCTTCGCGGCGCGGGCGCGTTCGCGACGGTATTCAAGACCGGTGCCCGTCATGACGGGCAGTTCCTGCAACTGATCGCCACCCCGGCCGCGCAATCGCCCGGCCGCGTCGGCTATGTCATCGGGCGCAAGGTGATGCGGCGGGCCGTCGATCGAAATCGACTGCGGCGGCGCTTGCGCGAAATCGTGCGCGCGGCGCGTCCCGCCGTTCTCGCGTTCGACATCGTGCTGCGCGTCAAGCGCATCGTTCTGCGCGCCGACATCCCGGCGGCCAGCGCCGAGTCGCGGCATCTGCTTGCGCGCCTTGTTTTACCGCAATGAAGCGGATGCTGCTCGCAGCCCTTGCCGGCTACCGGTATCTGCTGCGGCCGATGCTGGGCGCCAACTGCCGCTTCCACCCGAGTTGCTCGGACTATGCAACCGAGGCGATCGAACGCCACGGTGCGCTGCGCGGCGCCGGGCTTGCGCTGCGGCGCATCGCGCGCTGCCATCCCTGGCATCCGGGCGGTTACGATCCCGTGCCGTAACGCCGTCGCGCTTCGCGAGCGGCCGCAACCTCTGACAGACCCCTCATGGATACGCAACGCCTGATCCTCTGGCTCGTCTTTTCGTTCTCCGGGCTGCTGTTGTGGCAGGCATGGGAGCGCGAGCACGCGCCCGTGCCGGTCCCGACCGCGAAGCCGTCGCAGGTCGCGCCCGCCGCGACGCCGGGCGCGCCTGCGCCAGCGACGAGCGCGCCTGCAACGAGCACGACCGCCGGCGCGCCGCCGGCGAGCGCCTCGGCACCGACCGGGAAGATCATCGAGATCCGCACCGATCTCTACGCCGCCGACATCGACACCGTCGGCGGGACGATCACGCGCATCGCGCTCGAGAAGCACCGTGCCGCGGAGGACACCTCGAAGCCGTACCTCGCGTTGCAACGCAACGCCGAGAGGACGTTCGTCGCGCAGTCGGGCCTGATCGGCGAGGGCTTTCCGAATCACCGCACCGAGTACGAGCCGCTGCCTGGCCCGCGCACGCTCGCGCCGGGGCAGGACCAGTTGCAGCTCAGGCTGCAGACGACCGCGGCCAACGGCGACAAGGTCGTGCAGGTGCTGACGTTCCACCGCGGAACGTACGTGATCGACGTCGCATTCGACGTGACGAACAACGGCGCAGCGCCGATCACGCCCGAGGCGTACTTCCAGCTGATGCGCGACACGAAGAAGGTTGGCGTGCAAAGCTCGATGGCGCCCGCGTCGTTCGTCGGCCCGGTCGTCTACGACGACGAGGACAAGTTCAAGAAGGTCGACTTCGGCGAGATCGACAAGGAGGCCGCCGACCCGACGCGAAAGCCCGCGTACACGCATGCCACCGACAACGGCTGGATCGGGATGATCGAGCATTACTTCGTCGCCGCGTGGCTGCCGCCCGACCATGCGAAGCGCCAGTTCTACACGACGAAGCTCGACAACGGGCTCTACACGGCCGGCGTTCGCTATGGCGACGGGGCCATTGCGCCGGGCGCGACCGGTGTCGTTTCGTCGCGGCTCTACGTCGGCCCCCAGGACCAGGACACGCTCGCCAAGCTCGCGAAGGGCCTCGACCTCGTCGTCGACTACGGCATCTTCACCATCATCGCCGAGCCCTTGTTCCTGCTGCTCAAGTGGCTGCACTCGCTGATCGGGAACTGGGGCTTCGCGATCATCGTGATGACGATCCTCATCAAGGGCGCGTTCTTCCCGCTCAACGCCGCGTCCGCACGCTCGATGGCGAAAATGAAGATCGTCGCGCCGAAGATGAAGTCGCTCCAGGAGCAGTACGCGAACGACAAGCAGCAGCTCCAGGTGAAGATGATGGAGCTGTACCGGCAGGAGAAGATCAACCCGCTCGGCGGATGCCTGCCGATCGTCGTGCAGATCCCGGTGTTCATCGCGCTCTACTGGGTGCTGCTGTCCGCGGTCGAGCTGCGCCATGCGCCGTGGATCGGCTGGATCCACGACCTGTCGGCGCCCGATCCCTGGTTCATCCTCCCCGTCGTGTATGCCGTCACCGCGTGGCTGCAGGTGAAGCTTTCGCCGACGCCGATCTCCGATCCGGTGCAGGCGAAGGTGATGCAGTTCATGCCGGTCGCGTTCTCGATCATGTTCCTGTTCTTTCCGTCGGGCCTCGTGCTGTACTGGCTCGTGAACAATTCGCTGCAGATCCTGCAGCAGTGGCACATGAACCGGATGCTGCAGAAGGAGGCCACGCTCGCCGCGGCCAAACGCCGCTGAGCGTGCGGGGCGTGGTCGAACCGACAGGCTTGCGCGCATGGCGCCGCCCCCGCCGATTGCCGCGATCGCCACGCCGCCCGGGCGCGGCGGCATCGGCATCGTCCGCGTTTCCGGCACCGATCTCGCCGCGTTGATCCGCGGCATCGCGGGCCGCGCGCTGCCCGCACGGACGGCAACGCGACTCGCCTTTCGCGATGCGCAGGGCGCGCCGATCGACGAGGGCCTCGCGCTGTATTTTCCGGCGCCGCACTCGTACACCGGGGAGGATGTCGTCGAATGGCATGGCCACGGCGGCGTCGCCGTGATGCGGCTGCTGCTCGCGCGCTGCGTCGAGCTCGGCGCGCGACTGGCCGAACCCGGCGAATTCACGAAGCGGGCATTCCTCAACGGCAAGCTCGACCTCGCCCAGGCCGAGAGCGTGGCCGACGTCATCGAGGCATCGACAGCCACCGCGGTGCGCGCCGCCGCACGCAGCCTTAGCGGCGAGTTTTCGCGCGAGGTGCACGCGCTGCGCGATGCGCTCATCGACCTGCGCATGTATGCCGAAGCGACGCTCGACTTCCCGGACGAGGATCTCGACCTGCTGCGCGAAGGCGATGTCGCGCAGCGCCTCGCTGCAATCCGCGACCGGCTCGACCGCGTGCTGCTGCGTGCCCGAAGCGGGGCGATCCTGCGCAGCGGCATGACGGTCGTGCTCGTCGGCGCGCCGAACGTCGGCAAGTCGAGCCTGCTGAACCGCCTCGTCGGCGAGGACGCGGCGATCGTCACCGCGATCCCGGGCACCACACGCGACACCGTCGAGCGCCAGATCGAGATCGGCGGCATTCCGCTCGCCATCGTCGACACGGCCGGCCTGCGCGACACGCAAGACGAGGTCGAGCGACAAGGCATGGCGCGTACGCGCGGCGCGATTGCGCGCGCCGACGTTGCGCTGCTGCTCGTCGATGCGCGTGACGATCGCACCGATCCCTTCGCGACGGCGCACGGCGTCGACGCGCTCGCAGCCGAGTTGCCCGCGACGTTGCCGCGTATCGTCGTGCACAACAAATGCGATCTTGCGTTTGCCGCGCCGCACGTCGAGCGGTACGCCGAAACGATCGAGGCGTCCCCGGGCAACGCCGGCCCGGCCACGCACGTCTGGCTATGCGCGTTGAGCGGTGAAGGCGTCGCGCTGCTCGAAGGGGAAATGCTGCGCGTCGCCGGCGTGACGCACGGCCTCGAAGACGCGTTCTTCGCGCGTGCGCGGCAGCTTGCGGCCCTCGACGAGGCAAGCGGGCACCTGCGGCGGGCAGCCGATCATCTCGAGACCGCGCAGCCGTCGCTCGAGCTGCTGGCCGAGGACCTGCGCTGCGCACAGATCGCATTCTCATCGATCACCGGCGAGTTCACGGCCGACGATCTGCTCGGCGAAATCTTTTCCCGCTTCTGCATCGGCAAGTAGCGTTCATGCGCCGCGCTCCGCGCGGCGGCCGCCGGAAAAATGTTCCTCCAGGCGCGAGGAATTATTGCTGAAGGCAGCGAAAATGTCGATCTAAGTAACTGAGCGAAATAGCTTTTTGCTTGGTACGCTCCTTGCGCTTTGCCCGGCACAGCAAGGAGCGACCTTGTGAACCGCGTTCGTCTTGCCCTCGTGCTCGCCGCTGTCGTCATGGCGCCGGCGCGCGCACAGATCCCGGCCGACGATCCGGGCAACTGGACGATGCCCGGCCGCGACTACGCGTCGACCCGCTTCAGCCCGCTCGACCAGCTCGACGCGGGCAACGTCGGCAAGCTCGCGCTGGCGTGGACGTTCTCGACCGGCGTCCTGCGCGGCCACGAGGCGGCGCCGATCGTCGCCGACAACACCCTCTTCATCGTCACGCCATTCCCGAACGTCGTTTACGCGCTCGACCTCACGCAACCGGGCGCGCCGATCAAGTGGAAGTTCTCTCCGTACCCTGCGTCGTCGTCGCAGGGCGAAGCGTGCTGCGACGTCGTCAACCGCGGCGCTGCCTATGCCTACGGGCGCGTCTTCTTCAACACGCTCGACGACCAGACGATCGCACTCGACGCAAAGACCGGCAAGGAAGTCTGGCGGGTGCGGCTTGGCGACATCGCGAAGGGCGAAACGATGACGATGGCGCCGCTCGTCGTCAACGGCGAGGTCTACGTCGGCAACAGTGGCGGCGAATACGGCGTGCGCGGCTGGCTGACGGCGCTCGCCGCCGACAGCGGCAAGACGCTGTGGCGCGCGTACAGCACCGGGCCGGACAGCGACGTGCTGATCGGGACCGGTTTCAAGCCGTTCTATCCGCAGGATCGCGGCGCCGATCTCGGCAAGCGCTCGTGGCCCGGTGAAGCGTGGAAGATCGGCGGCGGCACCGTGTGGGGTTTCGTGTCGTACGACCCGGCGCTCGGGCTCATCTATTACGGGACCGGCAATCCCGGACCGTGGAATCCGGCGCAGCGGCCGGGCGACAACAAGTGGACTTCCGGCATCTTCGCGCGCGATGCGAGCACCGGGCAGGCGCGCTGGTTCTACCAGACGAGCCCGCACGATCTGCACGACTACGACGGCATCAACGAGAGCATCCTGATCGACGTCGCGGTCAACGGCGCGACCCATCACGCGCTCGTGCACCCGGATCGCAACGGCTACCTCTACGTGATGGATCGGGCGAGCGGCCAGGTGCTGTCGGCCACGCCGTACGTGCCGATCACCACGTCGCTCGGCGTCGACGTCGGGAGCGGCCGCATCACGTGGAATCCCGGGAAGGCGCCCGCACCGGGGAAGACGGTGCGGGACATCTGCCCGGCATCGCCCGGCGGAAAGGACTGGCAGCCGGCCGCGTATTCGCCGCGCACGCACCTCGTCTACATCCCGCACCAGAACCTCTGCCAGGATGCGATGACCTCGCAGGTCAGCTACATCGCGGGCACGCCGTACGTCGGCGCCGAGCTCAAGATGAAGCCGGGCCCCGGCGGCAAGCGCGGACTCTTCACGGCGTGGGATCCCGCGGCTGCGAAAGCCGCCTGGAAGATCGACGAGGACTTTCCCGTGTGGAGCGGGGCGCTCGCCACGGCGGGCGACCTCGTGTTCTACGGCACGATGGAGGGCTGGTTCAAGGCCGTCGACGCAACGACGGGCAAGGAGTTGTGGAAATTCAAGACCGGATCAGGAATCGTGGGTCAGCCCGTGTCGTATCGCGGCCCCGACGGCAAGCAGTACGTCGCGGTGCTCTCGGGCGTTGGCGGCTGGGCGGGTGCGGTGGTGGCGGGCGACCTCGACACCCGCGACCAGAGTGCCGGCGGCGGCTTCGCGATCGCGATGTCCGATCTCAAGCAGAAGACGGCGAAGGGCGGCATGCTCTATGTCTTCGCGCTGCCTTGAAATCCGCGCGCTCGCACTCTGCGCACTGGCGCTCCTCGTTTCGGCCCCCACCGCCGCACGCGAGCTTCGCGTGTGCGCCGATCCCGGCAACTTGCCGTATTCGGATCGCGACGAACGCGGCTTCGAAAACCGGATCGCGAGCCTGGTCGCGCACGATCTTCGCGCCGACCTCCGCTACTACTGGCTTCCGCAATGGCGCGGCTACGCGCGAAAAACGTTGCAGCAGCATCGCTGCGACGTGATTCCCGGGATCGCGCAGGCCGATGCGAGCGTGCTCGCCACCGACGCGTACTACCGTGGCACCTACGCGTTCGTGTACGCGCCGGCGCGCTTTCCCGGGCTCGCGAGTCTCGACGACGCGCGGCTTCGCTCGGCACGCATCGGCATCCAGGTCGTCGGAATCGACGCCACACCGACACCGGCCGCGCGCGCACTCGCAACACGCGGCATCGTGGACAACGTGGTCGGCTTTCCGGTGATGGGCGAAACGGCATCCGCGGCGCGCATCGTGGACGCCATTGCCGAGGGCACGCTCGACATCGGCATCGTCTGGTCGCCACAGCCCGGCTACTTCATCGCCAGGCGTCATCTGGCGCTCGGCGTCGTGCCCATTCGTCACGATGGCGTCGATCCCGCGTTCGATTTTGCGATCGCGATGGGGGTGCGCCGCGACGACATCGCGCTACGCCGTGAACTGAACGAATCGCTCGCGCGGCTTGCGCCGAAAATCGACGCCGTGCTGCACGACTACCACGTGACGCGCATCGACGCGCGCGAACGGGCAGTGCAATGAAACGCGACAGGGCGCACGCGGTCGCAATAACGGCGCTCGCGGCGCTCGCGCTCGCCGGCTGCCAGCGCGAGAGCCGCGACTTCGAGCCGCCGACGAAGGCCGTCTCGCCGCCTCCCATCCGCATGAGCGCGATCCAGCCGGGCGCGATCGCCACGAACACATCGGTCGAGCGGAAGTACGAGGACAACGCGTACGCCTTGTCGGAGGGCAAGCGCCTCTTCGGCTGGTACAACTGCACCGGCTGCCACGCGAACGGCGGCGGCGACAAGGGACCGGCGCTGATGGACAACGTGTGGGTCTACGGCAGCGATCCCGCGAACATCTACGCGACGATCGTCGAGGGCCGGCCGAACGGCATGCCGTCGTTCGGCGGCCATGTTCCGGACAACGAAGTCTGGGAGCTCGTCGCGTACGTGCGCTCGCTGTCGGGACTCGCCTCCAGCAGTGCCGCTCCCAATCGTGCCGACGCGATGCAGGTCAGGAAACCGGAGAGCCAGACGGAGCAGCAGACACCGGTCGTCGCCGCGCCGTCGGGCGCGTCCGAGCGCCCATGATCGGCGGACTGCACGACGTGCAGCTTCCGGCCGGCGCGCAGGCGCGGGCGATCGTCGATCTGTGGTGGTGGCTGTTGCCGATCTGCACGCTCGTGTTCGTCGCCGTCATAATGGCGCTCGCGCTGGCGCTGCGGCGTGCGCCGCGCGTCGCGCAGGATGCTGCGCCCGACGTCTCTTCGCTGTGGCAGCGCGAGCCCCGCGTGGTGCGAACGGTGTGGGTTGCCATCGCCGTCTCGATCGTCCTGCTGCTGGTGCTGCTTGCGGCGAGCGTGCTCACCGACCGCGCGATCGCCCGATTGCCGCTCGCGGATGCGCTGCACATCGAGCTCACCGGCTACCAGTGGTGGTGGGCGGCGCGCTACGACGACGCCGATGCGTCGCGGATCTTCACGACCGCCAACGAGCTGCACGTGCCCGTCGGGCGGCCGGTCATCGTGAGCCTCGCGGGCGCCGACGTGATCCACAGCTTCTGGGTGCCGAGCCTGCACGGCAAGAAGGATCTCATTCCGGGACGTGACGCAACCGTGTCGTTCCGCGCCGACCGGCCTGGAATCTATCGCGGCCAGTGCGCCGAGTATTGCGGCTATCAGCATGCGCACATGGTGCTGTATGTCGTCGCCGATGCGCCCGACGTCTACGCGCAGTGGGCGGCGCGGCAGCGCGAGCCCGCCGCCGCACCGGTCACCGCCTCGCAAGTGCGCGGCCGCGATCTTTTCGTCAGCCGAAGCTGCGCGATGTGTCATGCGATCGGCGGCACGACAGCGCAGGCGCGCAATGCACCCGACCTCACGCATGTCGCAAGCCGCATGACGATCGGCGCCGGCACGCTCGACAACACGCCGAGCATGCGCGCCGCATGGATCCTCGATCCGCAGCAGTTCAAGCCGGGTGCCAACATGCCGGCGCAAAGTTTTGCGCCCGAGGAGCTGGCAGCGCTCAATGCGTATCTCGGGTCGCTGAAATGACCGCCGACGCCGGCTCGCTTTCAGCACCCGGAGCCACACGGTCGCAGCATGCGCTCCGCGAACAGGCAGACGCCGCCGTCGGACGGGGCGAGACGCTGCTCGACGGCGCGGGCTTCGGATCGAAGGCCGCGCTGGCGCTCGAGCATGCGTGGCGCGACGAGCCGGGATTCATCGGCTGGCTCAAGACGAACGATCACAAGCGCATCGGCGTGCGCTTCGTCGTCACCGCCTTTGTCTTCTTCTGCGCGGCGGGACTTCTTGCCGCGGTGATGCGCACGCAACTCGCCTTTCCCGACAACCACGTCGTCGGCCCCGACCTCTACGACCAGCTCTTCACGATGCACGGCACGACGATGATGTTCATCTTCGCCGTGCCGATCATGCAGGGAATGGGCGTCTACCTGGTGCCGCTGATGGTCGGCACGCGCAACACGGCGTTTCCGCGGATGACCGCCTGCGCGTACTGGCTGTATCTGCTCGGCGCGCTGTCGCTGTGGACCGGCTTCGCGATCAATACCGGCGCCGACGCCGGCTGGTTCTCGTATGTTCCGCTCGCAGGTCCCCAGTACGGCATCGGCAAGCGCGCCGACGTCTGGAACAACCTGATCAATCTGACCGAGGCGATGGGCCTGATGGTGGCGGTCGACCTCGCGACCGTGATCCTCAAGATGCGCGCACCGGGCATGTCGCTGCGCCGGATGCCGGTCTTCGTATGGTCGTCGCTCGTCGCGTCGATGATGATCATCTTCGCGATGCCGTCGGTGATGCTCGCCGCGAACCTCGCGCAGTTCGACCGGACGTTCGGCACGCATTTCTTCAATCCCGCCGAAGGCGGTGACGTGCTGATCTGGCAGCACCTGTTCTGGTTTTTCGGCCATCCCGAGGTGTACTTCATCTTCATCCCGGCGCTCGGGTTCGTTTCGATGATCATCCCGACGTTCGCGCGCCGGCCGCTGTTCGGCCATGCAGCCGTCGTGCTGTCGCTGATCGCCACCGGGTTCCTCGCGTTCGGCCTCTGGGTGCACCACATGTTCGCGACGAACCTGCCCGAGCTCGGCAAGAGCTTCTTCACGGCGATGAGCTTCATGATCGCGATTCCCACCGCCGCACAGATATTCTGCTGGATCGCGACGCTGTGGACGGGACGGCTCAATGTTCGCGTGCCGCTGCTGTTCGTGCTCGGCTTCTTCGCCATCCTGGTGCTCGGCGGACTCACCGGCATCATGGTCGGCGCGGTGCCGTTCGACCTGCAGGTCCACGACAGCTATTTCGTCGTCGCGCACCTGCATTACGTGCTGCTCGGCGGCGCCGTCTTTCCGCTGTTCGGCGCGTTCTTCTACTGGTTCCCGAAGTTCACCGGGCGGATGCTCGACGAGCGCCTCGGACGCTGGCAGTTCTGGTTGTTCTTCGTCGGCTTCAACGTCGCGTTCTTCCCGATGCACATTCTCGGCCTCGAAGGGATGCCGCGACGCGTGTACACGTATGGCGCCGAGACCGGCTGGGGAACGCTCAACCTGATCGCGACGATCGGCGCGACGATCATCGCCGTGAGCGTGCTGCTGTTCGTCGTGAACTTCGCGCGCAGTGTCGCGAAGGGCAGGCTTGCCGGCGACAATCCGTGGGCCGCTTCGACCCTCGAGTGGGCGACGCACTCGCCGCCGCCCGCGTTCAACTTCGTGGCGCTGCCCGTTGTCGCATCGCGCGAGCCGTTGTGGGCACGCGAGGCCGACGAGCCCACGCACGTGAGCGGACTGTCGGCGCAGACGCGCGAGGGCCTCGTCACGACGGTCCTCGATGCGCTTCCCGATGTGCGCTACTCGTATCCGTCGCCGACCGTCTGGCCCTTCATCGCGGCGGTGACGGTCGACATCTGGCTGTTCTGGTCGAACGTCACCCCGTCGGGCCTCTACTACGGCCTGATCCCCCCGGCGATTGCCTTCATTGCCTGGTATTGGCCGAAGCGCAAGGAGACCGCCGAGGAATTGTTGCTGCAGCGGCGGCCATGAGCATGGCGAGATCGGCAAGCATCGACGACCGGGTCGACCCGGCACGCGAGGACAAGGCGATCCGAAGACGGCGCCAGTCGACGCCCGCGAGCATTCCGGCGGTGCGCCGCGGCGATGCGCTCGACGTCTCCGGCCTGCCGAGCTACGGCTTCGGCACGCGCAGCCTCATGTGGTGGGGAACCGCGGGGATGTCGGCGATCGAGGGCATGGGCTTCGCCATGATGATTGTCGTGTACTTCTACCTGAAGAGCCGCAGCCCCCTGTGGCCCAACGAAGGCGGACCGCCGGGTCTGTTGTGGGGCACGGTGAATCTCGGGCTCGCGTGCCTCAGCATCGTGCCCAACCTGATGGCGAACAAGGCGGCCGACGACCACGACCTCGCCAGGGTTCGCCTCTGGTTGATCGTGTTCGTGATCTACGGGCTCGCGCTGCTCGGCGTGCGCTGGCTCGAATTCGATGCGCTGAACGTGCGCTGGGACGCGAGCGCCTATGGGTCGGCCGTATGGGTTCTGCTCGGCCTGCATACATTCAATCTCGTCACGAACTACGCCGATTCGCTCGTCGTGGCGGCGGTCATGTTCAAGCGCCCGGTCGATGGGAAGCGCTTCGTCGACGTCGCCGAGAACGCCGGCTACTGGTGGTTCATCGTGCTGACGTGGATTCCGATCTACGCCGTTGTCTATTGGGGCCCACGATTCTGATCATGCGCGTCTGGTTCGCGTTGCTGGCCGTACCGCTGCTGGCGCTTGCCGATCAGAGCGCTTCGTACGTGCTGAGCGTCTGGTCGTGCGACCACCAGAACACCGTCGCCATGCACGCCGTGCACGTGCCGTTTCTGCTCGTTGCGGCGACAGGCACGATCGCCGCGTGGCAGAGCTGGCGCCGGTCGTCCGCGATGAAGGCCGACAATGAAACGCTTGCGCGTCGTCATTTCCTCGCCGGGCTCGCCACCGGCGCCGCCGCGTTGTCGGTGCTCGTCATCCTGGCGATGTGGGCGGTGAGTTGGCTGCTGAGCGCCTGCGTCTACTGATCGGCGGCGCGCTGCCCGCGCTCGTCGCAACCGACTGCATGGCGCACGTCGCGGGCGCCGTCACTCACTTGCATGTGCATATCGATGCCGTGCTCGCGAGTGCTCTCCTGGCGAGCGCCGTCCTCTACGCGCGTGGTGTCACGCGCCTCTGGCGCAAGGCCGGGGTGGGTCGTGGCATTCGCGCCGTCGATGTCGCGCGCTTCGGGCTCGGCATCGCGACACTCGCCGCGGCACTCCTGCCGCCGATCGACGCGCTCGCCGGCCGATCGTTTGCGACGCACATGATCGAGCACGAGATGCTGATGGTGATTGCCGCGCCGCTTTTCGTGCTGGCGCGGCCGCTGGAGGCTTCCGCATGGGCGTTGCCGGGTGGCACGCGGCGCGCGATGGTGGCGTTCACGCGCTCGACGCTCGTGCGGCGGATCGTGCGCTCGACGGGCGCACCGGTCTTCGCAACCTGCGTCCATGCGCTCGCGCTATGGATCTGGCATCTGCCGCCGCTCTTCCTCGCTGCACTGGCGAGCACGCCACTGCACGTGTTCCAGCATGTCTGCTTCTTCGCGTCGGCGCTGGCGTTCTGGTGGGCGATGTTCGGTGGCGCGATGCGTACGCCGGGCGCGGTCTCGGTCGCGTGCCTGTTCGCAACCATGCTTCACACCAGTGCGCTCGGTGCGCTTCTCGCCTTTGCGCCGTCGCCGTGGTACGTGCACGACGCGGGCCCGCGTGCGTTCGGGCTCACGCCGCTCGAGGATCAGCAACTCGGCGGCCTCATCATGTGGGTGCCGTGCGGCCTCGCCTATGTCGTCGTCGCGTTGTCGATCGTCGGCACATGGCTTTCGCCGAGCGCCGTTCGGCGCCGGCCCGGATGAACGAGCGTGCGCGAACCACGTCGAAACGTGGTCCGCGGCATACTGCAGTGCACCTTGGGTGAGCGCATCATGCGTGCTAGAGTTTTCGGTCCCGTTTCGTCCAATGAATCCTTGGCGGTGACATCATGAATTCCGAATCGCTATCCGCGCTCGCGGCGTCGGTACACGCGCCGTCCGGCGTGCGTCACCGACGGCTCGTCGAATGGGTCGCGCAAATTGCGTCGCTGACGGCCCCCGAAACGGTCGTCTGGTGCGATGGCAGCGAGGAGGAATACGTGTCGTCATGCGAGCGCATGGTCGCCGCCGGCACGCTGCACCGTCTCGACCCCGCCAGGCGACCGAACGGCTTTCTTGCCCGCTCCGACCCGTCGGACGTTGCGCGCGTCGAGGATCGCACGTTCATCTGCAGCGAGCGCGAGGAAGACGCGGGCCCCACGAACAACTGGGTCGAGCCCGCGAAGATGCGGCGCACGCTGCGCGGCCTTTTCGAAGGGTGCATGCGCGGACGGACGATGTACGTCGTGCCGTTCTCGATGGGACCGCTCGGAAGCCCGATCGCGCAGATCGGCGTCGAGATCACCGACAGCCCCTATGTCGTGGCCAACATGCGGATGATGACGCGGATGGGCGCACGCGTGCACGACGTGCTGGGCGAGGACGGTTCGTTCATTCCGTGCGTCCATTCGGTGGGCGTGCCACTGGCGCCGGGTGCGCAGGACGTCGCCTGGCCGTGCAATCCGGCGAACAAATACATCGTGCATTTCCCCGAGGTGCGCGAAATATGGAGCTTCGGATCCGGCTACGGCGGCAACGCGCTGCTGGGCAAGAAGTGCCTCGCGCTGCGCATTGCCTCGGTGATGGGACGCGACGAGGGCTGGCTCGCCGAGCACATGCTGATCCTCGGCGTCACGTCCCCTGCCGGCGTGAAGCGGTACGTCGCGGCGGCGTTCCCGAGTTCCTGCGGCAAGACGAACTTCGCAATGCTGATTCCGCCGGCGGGGCTCGAGGGCTGGCGGGTGACGACCATCGGCGACGACATTGCATGGATCAAGCCGGCGGCCGACGGCACGTTTCACGCCATCAATCCCGAGGCCGGCTACTTCGGCGTGGCGCCGGGCACGTCCTACGCGTCGAATCCGAACGCGATGGAAACGCTGCGCGCGAACGTGATCTTCACCAACGTGGCGTTGACCGACGACAACGACGTCTGGTGGGAGGGGATGACGAAAACACCGCCCGCGCATCTCGTCGACTGGCGCGGCAATGCGTGGGAGCCCGGGTGTGGCCGGCCGGCGGCGCACCCGAACGCGCGCTTCACCGTGTCGGCCACGCAGTGTCCGTCGCTCGACCCCGAATGGAACAACCCGGCGGGCGTTCCGCTGGCGGCGCTCGTCTTCGGCGCGCGCCGCTCGGACACGGTGCCGCTGGTGACCGAGGCGCGCACGTGGGACGAAGGCGTCTACAAGGCGGCGACGATGGGCTCGGAGACGACCGCCGCCGCCACCGGCAAGGTGGGCGAAGTGCGGCGTGATCCGTTCGCCATGCTGCCGTTCTGCGGCTACCACATGGGCGACTACTTCCGGCACTGGCTCGAAATGGGGCGGGCGGTAAGCCACCCTCCGCGCATGTTCAGCGTCAACTGGTTTCGCAAGGACGGGGAAGGCCGCTTCGTGTGGCCGGGGTTCGGCCAGAACATGCGGGTGCTGAAATGGATCTTCGAGCGCTGCGCGGGTGAAGCCGGCGCCACCGAGTCCTCGCTCGGGCTCGTCCCCGAATACGATCACCTCGACTGGTCGGGGCTCGACTTCGGCGCATCGCGCTTCTCGGCGATCATGGGCGTCGATCCGACCCAGTGGCAACGTGAGATCGATTCGCACAACGCGCTGTTCGACCGACTCGGCGAAAAGCGGCCCGACCGGTTGATGCGCGAGCGCGATCGGCTGGCCCGGAAGCTTTAAAGTAAGCGCTTACTTC
>DASSVX010000216.1:0-3495 GCA_035705655.1 Casimicrobiaceae bacterium | reverse complement strand
GATTCCCAACATCGCCGAATGGGCGAAGACGCAGATCGATGGCGCGCTCGCGGCGGCGGGTACGTCCGCCGCGCAGCTCGGTCCCGCCAAGCTCGAGGCGACCGGCGTGCTCTATCGGGGACTCGAATCGCTCGGCGGCGGCTCGGTACTGGCCGGCATGGTCCTCGGCGCGATCGCCGTCTTCATCATCGATGGCAAGCTGCGCACCGCCGCGGTGTGGTCGTTCGCCGGCGCGATCCTCGCGTACTTCGGGCTGATTCACGGCGCGCAACTCGGCTGGGCGGTGTCGCCGCTCGTCGCGCTGGGCTACGCACTGTTCGGCGCGACGTGCCTGGCGCTCGGCGCGCGCGAGCCGAACGCGCTGGCGAATGCGTGAACCCGCAAGCGGCGCGGCAGACGCCGGTGATTCATTTACGAGGAGTCGAGCGATGGCCACGTCGACGATGCACGCCGAGCCGTACGAGTTCGAGTTCGACCCGCGCACCACCGCGCTGATCGTCATCGACATGCAACGCGATTTCGTCGAGCCGGGCGGTTTCGGCGAAGCGCTCGGCAACGACGTGACGCCGCTGCAGGCGGTGATCGGGCCGTGCCGGCGGATGCTCGACGCGGCCCGCGAGCGCGGGATGATGATCATCCATACCCGCGAGGGACACAGCGCCGATCTCGCCGATTGCCCGCCGTCGAAGATCGTGCGCGGCCGCGGCGAGAAGCGCATCGGCGATCCCGGTCCGATGGGGCGCATCCTCGTGCGCGGCGAGCATGGCCACGACATCGTGCCCGAGCTCTACCCCGTCGCTGGCGAGGTCGTCGTCGACAAGCCGGGCAAGGGCGCGTTCTGCGCAACCGATCTCGACCTGATCCTGCACAACCGCGGGATCCGGTCGCTGATTGTCTGCGGCGTCACGACCGAGGTGTGCGTGAACACGACGGTGCGCGAGGCGAACGACCGCGGCTACGAATGCGTCGTCCTGTCCGACTGCGTGGGCTCGTACTTTCCGGAGTTCCAGCGCGTCGCGCTCGAGATGATCAAGGCGCAGGGCGGCATCTTCGGCTGGGTGTCCGATTCGACGCGCGCACTGGTCGCGCTCGACGCGTGAGACCACGAGCCTTGTGCGTCAACCACGACGCGGTGCCAGCGCGGAACGCGCCGTGCTGACGAGCGCCGTCAACGCTCAACCGGCGGCGCCCGGCGGCATCCGAGAAGGCGCGAAATCGGGCTTCTTCTCGGGTTCGGCTGTCGGCGACATCTGGCGCTGAAGAAGCTTCAACGCGCTCTGCGGATCGTCGGCGTAGCTGAACAGCGTCAAGTCCTCGGCCGCGATCATTCCGTGACGGACGAGCGCGTCGAAGTCGATGATCTCGTTCCAGTAGCTACGTCCGTACAACACGACCGGAATGCGGCGCGCGAGCTTCCCCGTCTGCGCCAGTTCCAGGATCTCGGTCATTTCGTCGAGCGTCCCGAACCCGCCCGGGAATACGACCAGTGCGCGAGCGAGATGCGCGAACCACAGCTTGCGCATGAAGAAGTAGTGAAACTCGAATGTCAGTTCCGGCGTGATGTACGGGTTGGGCCGCTGCTCGTGCGGCAGGCCGATGTTGAGACCGACGCTGCGGCCGCCTGCATCGGCCGCGCCGCGATTCGCCGCTTCCATGATCCCGCCACCACCACCGGAACAAACGACATAGCGCGCACAGTTCGCGGGCAGGCTCAGCGCCCACTGCGTCAGCAGGCGCGCCAGCTCGCGCGCATCGTCGTAATAGCGACCCAGCGGACCGTCCTGCGCAAGCCGCGCCGAGCCGAAGAAGACGACGGTGTCCGCCACGTTCTCGCGGCGAAACGCCTGCATCGGCTGCAGGTACTCGGCAAGGATGCGCAGCGGCCTCGCGTCGTCGCTGTCGAGGAACGCATCGTCCTTGTATGCAACCTTCTTGCGTGTTCGCGGTTTCTGCGTCATCTCATCGTCCCGCGCGTGCAAAGTCGATGAAGCCGCGCGATGCGTCGGTGTGCACGAGCTCGACCCGCACCGCATCGCCGACGTCGAGGCCATCGAACCCGCGGACGACGCGCCCTTCGACGGTGGGATGCGAGATGCGCACCCACGTGCCTTTCGACGACGCGCCCGTCACGATGGCGTCGAACTTCGCGCCGATGCGCCGCTGCAGCAGCAATGCCGCAGCCGACTTCTGAACCTGGCGCTCGACCTTCGCCGCGTTGTCTTCCTGTTGCGTGCAGTGCGCCGCGAGCACGCGCAACGCGTCGTTCGAATACGGCGGCGCACGGCCGGCAAGCGCGGCCTTGAGCAGCCGCTGCGCGATGAGATCCGGGAAGCGCCGGTTCGGCGCCGTCGAATGCGAGTAATCCTTCACCGCGAGGCCGAAGTGCCCTTCCCCGCCGCCGCCCGGGAGCTCGACGTCGTATTCGCCCGAGCCCAGCAACTTGACGACGGCGAGCGAGAGGTCGGCGAAGCCGGCAGGATCGCTCGTCCGCCGCTCGAGGAGGAACGCGTCGAGCGCAGCGGCGTCCGGTGCCGCGGGCAACGCGCGACCGAGCCCCGCGGCGAGTTCGACGATCCGCTGCCATCGTTCCGGCGATCGAAGCACCCTGCGCAGCGACGCAAACCCGTGGCTGCCGAGGAACCTCGCAGTTGCGACGTTGGCCGCAATCATGAAATTCTCGATCAGTTCCTTCGCGCGGTTCTTCGCGTCGGGACGCAGGTCGGCAAGCGTGCCCGCCTCGAACACCGGCCGCACCTCGAGCGTTTCGAGCGCGAGCGCGCCCTTCTCGGAGCGGGATCGCTTGAGACACTGCGCGACGGCATCCTGCGCGCGCAGCTGCGCGTTGAGACCGGCGACGCTCGCCAGACGTTGCGGTGCAGGTCCCGCGCCATCGAGCCATGCCGCGACGGCGTTATAGGCGAGCTTGGCGTGGTTGCGCACCACGGCGCGGTACACGGTGCTCGCGGTCACCTCGCCTGCATCGTTCACGTTCATGTCGACGACGATCGCGAGTCGCTCGTCGTCCTCGCCCAGCGAGGTGAGGTCGGTGGACAGCTTCTCCGGCAGCATCGGGAAGATGCCGGCGGCGGTGTAGACCGAGGTGGTGTTGATCGCGGCGTGTGCGTCGATCGCCGAGCCGCTCGCGACCAGCGCATCCACGTCCGCAATGGCAACGAGAATGTTCGCCTCGGCGCCGTTGGCACCGAAAACGCTCAGCTGGTCGAGATCGCGCGAATCGTCGTTGTCGATCGAGCACCACGGAAGCCCGCGCAGATCGCGAATATCGGCGTCCGCTTTCGTCGCCGGGCCGTCGATGGCCGCCAGCTCGGACTGCACCGCTTCGGAAAAGTCGGGTTCCAGTCCACGTTGCAGCATCACCTTGTGGGCGATGGCGGCGAGGAGCGAGGGTTTGGGCAGGTCGTGTGTGCTCATCGGTCGCATGACCCGCTTTTTCGTATGCGGCGGTGGCGGTGCAGGCAAGGTTGCATACAGCGA
>DASSVX010000215.1:0-3481 GCA_035705655.1 Casimicrobiaceae bacterium | reverse complement strand
GATCATTCACGACTACACGCGCGAAGCGGGCGTGCGCAATCTCGAGCGCGAGATCGGCAACGTGCTGCGCAACGTCGCCGTGAGAATCGCCGAGGGCACGGCACAGAAGACGACGATCGACGCGACCGATCTGCAGCCGATCCTTGGCGCGCGCAAGTTCGACGCCGAAGTCGCGATGCGCAGCAGCGTGCCCGGCGTTGCAACGGGGCTTGCGTGGACGCCGGTCGGCGGTGACATACTGTTTGTCGAGGCGGCGCGGATGCCGGGGTCGGGCAAACTGATCCTGACCGGGCAGCTCGGCGACGTGATGAAAGAGAGCGCGCAGGCCGCGCTGTCGCTCGTCAAGGCACGCGCCGAGCAGCTCGGTGTCGCGCAAGCGCTCGAGAAATCGGACATCCACATTCATGTGCCCGCGGGTGCGACGCCGAAAGACGGTCCGAGTGCGGGCGTGGCGATCTTCGTTGCATTGACGTCGCTTCTGACCGGACGGCCGGTGCGCAGTGATGTGGCGATGACCGGTGAGATCAGCTTGCGCGGTCTCGTGCTGCCGATTGGCGGCGTCAAGGAAAAGGTGCTGGCGGCGCTGCGTGCAGGGATCAAGACGGTGATGCTGCCGGTACGCAATCAGCGCGATCTCGACGACATTCCGACCGACGCACGCGCGCAACTCGAGTTCGTGTGGATGGAAAGCGTCGACGATGCGATTGCAACGGCGCTCCCCGCGGTGGCGGCGGCGATCGCGTAGCCGGTAGTTCGTCTCAACGGTGGTGGCCCGTTGAACGGGCCGCCAACACGCGGGCGGGAATCCGATGCATGATGCAAGGTCGCAGTCGGGTCACCCCATGCCTTCCGTCAACTGTTCGTTCTGCGATCACGCCAATCCGGCCGACGCCAAATTCTGCAACGAATGCGGCGCCGGTCTCGGCTTGCGACCGTGTTCGCAGTGCGAGGCTATCAACGACGTCGCAGCGACGTTCTGTCACCAGTGCGGCACGCTGCTCGGTGCCGCTGCAGCCGCGGTCGTGAGCACTGCGAAAGCCGAAGGCACGCACGAGGCCCCGTCATCCCCAGTGATGCGTTCGCAGCCCGGTGCCGCAAGCGCCGCCGACTCCGCCGCATCGCTGCCGGAGGTGGGCGCCGGCAAGACAGCGTTCGCATCTCCGCGAGAGCTCGCATCGGCGGCCGAGCGCCTCGACGCCTTCTGGCGCGATTCGATGCAGGCGGTCGAAGTCGCTCGCGCGATGAAGGGCGATGTGACGCCCGCGGCACCGCCGCCGCCGCGCGCGGTCGACATGCTGCCGCTCCGCGTGATGGATGACACGCCCGTCATCGACGCCGGGCCCGATCCGGGCGTGGCACTGCGCCGCGGGCCGCGAATTGCCATCGCTGCCGCACTTCTGGTCGTTGCAGCGGGCGTCGTTTACTACGGCTATGAGCGGACGTCGATCCGCTCCGCGGCGTCACCCGAGGCCAACGCGCCGCCGATAGCGACAACTGCAGTGATCGCGGCGCCGACGACGGCCTCACCCGTCATCATGCCGTCGACCGAGGCCGCGTCGAATGCTGTGCAAGCGACATCGCAGCCGCCTGCGGCCAATGCGTTGACGGCAACGTCGCCAGCTGTCTCCGGTGACGCTGCCGCGCCTTCGCCGGGCGGCGTCAAGGACGCAACGATAGCCGCACCGCAACCGTCGGTTCCGCGCGATGCTGCCATCAACGAACCTGCGGCGAGCCCCCGCGATGAAAGTACCGCAACGGCGGCGCGGACGGGCGCGTCAACGGTTTCCACAGCGCAAAATACGGCAATCACGACGGATACATCGACGAACGCGGTGGGACCGAACGCCAGCGACGCCCAGCCGCAGGTCAATCGCGGCAGTGGCGCCGATGCAGCCTCATCGCCCGCTGTTTCGGCGCGGCATGCGCCGGCACGGACTCGATCGAGCACTGCGCGCGCAACGACGACTCCGCGCTACGCGGCCCCCCGGCAATGGCAGCCCGCAGCGCCCGTGGTCGCGGCACCGCCGCCGGCAGCGCGCACGCCGGTTCCACCGATGCCTGCCGCGTCGTGCACGGACAGTACCGCCGCACTCGGCCTCTGCAGCCGCTAGGACGTGCGGATGATCAACCCGGGCATTCGCAAACTAGTCGCCGCAGTGGCCGCGGTTGCATTGCTCGGCCACACCGTGTTCGCCGAAGCCGCCGCCGCTTTCAAGATCGTGACGGCGTCGGAGCGCGGTACGTATATCAAGATCGGTCAGGACCTCGCGCAATACATCGCGCCGTCGGCCGACATCCAGCTCGAAGCACTGCCTTCAGCTGGCTCCGCGGAGAACGTTCGCCGGCTACGTTACGAGCCGGGCGTGAAGCTGGCGCTCGTGCAGTCCGACGTCTACCAGGCATTTCTCGACCAGGCGGCTGCGGGAAACGCGGAAGCGCGCGAGCTCATCATGCCGCTGCGCGTCGTGATGCCGCTCTACAACGAGGAAATCTATTTCGTCGTTCGAGCCGATTCGCCGCTCAACAGCGTCCACGACATTCGCGGCATGCGCATCAACGCCGGGCCCGTGGGTTCCGGCACGGCGCTGACGACGACAACGCTCTACAAGCTGATGTTCAACGAGCCGCTCGCCGATGCGAACGCGTCGTTCCTGTCGAATGAGGACGCACTCGCGAAGCTCGTCACCGATCGCTCGGTCGACGTCGTCGCGATCATCGCCGGGCAACCAGCGAAGGTATTGACGGACATGACGGCGGAGTCACGCAAATACGTGAAGCTGCTGCGCTTCGATCCGAACGATCCTGCGAGCCAGGCGGCGCTGCAAACGTATTTTCCGGCCACGGTTCGTGCGACGAGCTATCCCAATCTGCTGACCGAAGACTTGCCGGCGCTGGCCGTGAAGGCGTATCTCGTCACGTACGATTTCAATCTCGGCAGCACGCGTGATTACCTGCGGCGACTCGCGCGTTCGCTCTGCCGCAATTTCTTCGTGCTGCAGTCGAACGGTCATCCGAAATGGCGTGAGGTGAATCTCGCGCTGCCCGATCTCGGCAAAGGGTGGGGTTACTACGCGCCGACGACGCGCGAGTTGCAGGCGTGCATCGCGTCGCGGCCGCGCACTGCGGCCGGCGGCGCGGCGCCACCAACATCGGCGTCCTGCTCGCAGCAGGAGCGCGTCCTGGGTCTCTGCAAGTAACAGGCTGTCGCAAAGCTACTGCGGGGCCGATCTGCTTTGTTGCTCGGGCGCTCGCAATCCTCACGTACGTTTGAGTACGCTCCGGTTGCTCGCGTCCTCGCGCCTCGCATCTCGACCTCCTCGTGACGCTTTTCGACAGCCTGTTCCGCGTTCATGTCGGACCGTCGGCGAGCGACGCGAGCAGCGTGCCGGCGGATTCGTGCTGTACCTGATCGAACGTGCACTGTCGCGGCGCCTTGTCCGGCCGCCACCGCAGGAAGCTCGTGCCATGACGAAAACGGCCG
>DASSVX010000214.1:0-3162 GCA_035705655.1 Casimicrobiaceae bacterium | reverse complement strand
CGGCCGGCGTCGGTACGCGGCTGCAAACGTCCGACGTGGTAACGACGGGCAGCGACGGCTCGGTCGGAATCACGATGACCGATGATTCCCTGCTGTCCGCCGGACCGGACAGCGTGCTTGCACTCGATCGCTACGACTTCGACGACGTGACGAGCGCCGGCCGCTTCGACACGTCGCTGCGCAAGGGCACGCTTGCCGTCGTCTCGGGGCGGCTTGCCAGGCAATCGCGCGATGCGATGACCGTGCGCACGCCGTCGGCGGTGCTCGGCGTTCGCGGCACCGAGTTCGTCGTCAGCGTGGGCGATGGGCGCTAGCCGCCTCGCGCTTCGTTGCCTGCTGTTCGCGCTCGCCGCCTTGTGCTGCGGTTGCGCGACGCACGAGCGGATCATCCTGCTGCCCGAATCGGGAGGCGGGCCGACGTCGCTCGCCGTGCGGCAGGGCGGGCGCGAGGTGCTGCTCGACCGGCCCTATGCCGCGGCCGAGCTCACGATCGCCGATCCGTTCCGGTATGACGCGAGCGCAGCCGAAGTGCAGGCAACGTTCGGCGAGGCACTTTCGGCGCAGCCCGCGCGTGCCGTGCATTTCACGTTGAACTTCATCGAAGGCAGCGACGAGCTCACCGAGGAATCGAAGGAAACGTTCGAGCGCATGTTCGCGGATCTCGCGCAGCGCCGCGTTCGCGACATCGTCGTCGTCGGCCATACCGACGCGGTGGGCAGCGACCAGTACAACGACGCGCTCGCGAAAAAGCGGGCCGATGCAGTAAGCGCGTTGCTCGTCGCGCGCGGCGTGGCTGCGAGCGATATCGTGGCGATCGGCCGCGGCAAGCGCGACCTGCTGATCCCGACGCCTTCTGGCATCGCCGAGCCGCGCAATCGGCGCGTCGAGGTCGTGGTGCGCTAGCGCCCGACTCGCACGCAATCAAGGGCCGCCGCGCACCAGCCTATTGGCGCTGCGCGGCCGGTTCGGCGCCGATTTCACGATGAATCCGGGCAGGTTCGGATTTTCGGGATTGGGAATCAGGCGCTGCAACCTGGGATGGATGATCATGTCCATGGCTTCGAGCGGAATCGCACCGAGCAGCACCTGATCGCCCATCACGCACGCCGCGGTCATGCAATCGCGCCCCTGCGCGTCGATCCTGACCGGGCCGACGTAGCGAACCTGCCTGCGACTGCCGTCGGCAATCGTGACCTCGCGCGGCCGGAGATCGGTGAGCTGCAATTGCACCGCGATATGCTCGGGAACGATGAGATCAATGGCGCCGCTATCGACCAATGCGGTGACCGTGATCTCCTCGAGATCGGGCCTCGCGGCATTTGCCAGGCGAACTTCGGCATAGACGATCGACATCGCAACTCCTCGGCCGGTGGCATGTGGCGCTATTGAAGCATCGGTCCGCGACACGCGCCATCGGTCGAACGGGGTAGCGGATTTCACCGATCGTCATGTCACGGGCCGCGCCATTGCAGCGCGAGCACCGTCCTGTCGTCCGAGGGCGCGGCACCCGCGGCGAACCGGGCCACGTCGTCGCGAATCGCATCGATCGCCTGCGCGGCGGTCGTCACCGGCGCAAGCACCGTTGCCACGCGCGACGCGCCGTACATCGCACCGCCGCCGTCGCTCGCCTCGGTGACGCCGTCGCTCACCACGCACACGAGGTCGCCCGGCTGCAACGCGAGGCGCATCGAGCGATAGGGGAAATCGTCGACGACGCACAGCGGCGGTCCACCGCCAGCGGCGAGCCGGGTCACCGTGCCGCCCGACGCCTCGCGCCGCCACGGATTTTCCTGGCCGGCGTTGCAGTAATCGAGCATCCCCGTTCGCAGCTCGAGGACACCCGCAAACGCGGTGACGAAGAACGCCGCCGGATTGTCGCGGCCGACCTCGGCGTTCGCGCGCGCCAGCAGCAGCCCGAGGTCGGCGTCCTTGGCGCGCAGCATCGTGCTCTTGCACAACGCCTTGCTCACGGCCATGAAGATGCTCGCGGCGAGGCCCTTCCCCGACACGTCTCCGAGCATGAAGAACAGCCGGTCGTCGTCGAGCAGGTAAAAGTCGTACAGGTCGCCGCCCACTTCCAGCGCGGGCTCCATGGTTGCGGCGAGCTCGACGCGCGCATCGCGTAACGCCTCCGCACGCGGCAGCGTATCGAGCTGCACGCGCCGCGCCGCCTGCAATTCGCCGGCAACGCGTGCCGCGGCCTCGCGCTCCCGCTGCAGCACGCGCTGCAGTGCCTTGCGATGACGCGTCGAATCGGCGAGCTGCAATGCGAGGAGCGTCGCAAAGAGCAGCGCAACGGCGAGCGCCGGTGTTGCGGCATCGAACAGCAACCGCTGCTGGCGAAACGCCGCGTACGACAGCGCGCCGAACGCAAGCACGCACGCGACGGCCGCCAACGTGCCGTAGCGCACCGGCCAGCCGGGCATCCAGGCGATGAGCAGACCACCCGCGACGAGCAGCGCCGCCGCCTCGACCAATGGCGCGACCCGAGGGCGCACGAGGAACGTGCGATCGTTCATGTTCTCCAGCACCTGCGCGTGCACTTCGACGCCCGGCATCTTCGCCACCGGCGTCCATACGTAATCGCCGAGCGCGAGACCCGTCACGCCGATCAGCACGAAGCTGCGGCGCAGAAGATCGCCATCCGCGGTGCCGTTCAGCACATCGAGCGCCGAGACGAACCGCCCGGGGCGAGGCGTCGAGAACCAGGGTCGCGCGCTGCCGTCGGCCTCGGTGCGAAAGCTGTCGCGGCCGATTTGCACGTCGCGCACCACGCCCTGCCCGAACGAAAGCCGCAATGCCCGCGCGCCGAGCGCCACGCGCCACATTTCGACGGCGAGCCCGGGCACCAGCGTGCCGTTCACGTTCGCGACGAGCGCGATCTGGCGCACCACGCCCCGCGTGTCTTCCGCGGAAATCAGCCCCCAGCCGTGCGCGGCGTTCGTCAGCAGGGCAACGCTCGACAACGCCGCCGGATAGCTCGTGAGTCGTGCGGTTGCCCGCGCCCTGACGTCGGCGTCGTCCTGCGCACCTCCCGCCAGGATCGGCACGGCGCGAAGCGCCTGCGCTGTCGGCGCGAGCGCGCCGACCATGGCCAGCACCGTGGGTGCCGAACGCAATGCAGCAGCGAGTTGCGCGTCGTTGGACGGAAGCGCTGCGATG
>DASSVX010000213.1:0-11855 GCA_035705655.1 Casimicrobiaceae bacterium | reverse complement strand
ATCGCCGGCATCGCGTGGCTGCCGTTGACGATCATCTGGTTCGGCATGGGCAACGGCTCGGTGATTTTCGTGATCGCGAACACGATCTTCTTCTCGGCGCTCTACAACACGGTGATCGGCGTGCAGTCGATTCCGCTCGCGCTGCATCGCGCGGTGCGAAGCCATGGCGGGCGCGGGCTGGCGCTGCTTGCGAACCTGATCCTGCCCGGCGCGATGGTGCAGATTCTGCTCGGCATCCGCACGTCGGTCGCCTACGGCTGGCGCGCGCTCGTCGCGTCGGAAATGCTCGCCGGCAGCAACGGCCTCGGGTACATGACGATGGAGGCGGTGCAATGGCAGCGCACCGAGAAGATCATCCTCGGCATGATCGTGATCGGCCTGCTTTGGGTGCTCATGGACCGGGTGGTGTTCACGCCGATCGAGCGCAGGACGGTCGGCCGCTGGGGACTTTTGCAACGATGATCCGGCATTCGAGGAGCGTGGTGATGCGACGTACGATGATGGGTACCCTGCTGCTCGCACTGGCGGCGCTCGCGCCGACGGTCGTGCAGGCCGCGGACGCGTGGCCGGCGAAGCCGATTCACTTCGTCGTGCCGTTTCCCGCGGGAGGCCAGCTCGACGTCGTCGCGCGGCTTCTCGCCGATCGCCTGGCGCCGGTGCTCGGTCAGCCGATCGTCGTCGAGGCGAAGCCGGGCGCCGACGGCAACATCGCCACCGAGCAGGTCGCGAAGGCGGCCCCCGACGGGTACACGTGGCTCGCGGCCAGCCCGCCGACGACGATCCAGCCGAGCGTGCGGCCGAAGACGCTCGGCTACGATCCGATCCGCGATTTCGCGCCCGTCGCGTTCGTCGGCACGAGCCCGTTCCTGTTCGTGGTGCCCGCGTCGCTGCCCGTGCACTCGCTCGCCGAGTTCGTCGCGTACGCGAAGGCGCGGCCGGGGAAGCTTTCGTATGCGGGGTCGGCGCGCGGCACCGTCGTGCACCTCGCTACCGAGGTGCTGTAGCACGATACCGGCATCGCGATGGAAATGATCGGCTACAAGGGGCAGCCGAGCGCCATTCCCGATCTGCTGACGGCGCGCGTGCAGTTCATGACCCTCGGGCTGATCCTCGCCGAGCCGCACCTCGAGTCGGGCGAGCTGCGCGCGCTTGCGGTGCTCGACACGGCGCGTCATCCGCATCTGCCCGACGTGCCGAGCGTCGCCGAGCTCGGCCATCCCGACCTCGTGATGAGCACCTGGTTCGGGCTCGCGATGCCGCACGGGACGCCGCCTTCGATCGTCGAGCGCGTGAATGCGGAAGTGATGAAGGTGCTCGCGGCGCCCGACGTCGTTGCGAAGCTCGCGGCGATGGGCATCGACCCGGCGAAGCCGAACACGGCCGCGGTGTTCGCGGCGTTCATGGCGGACGACGTTGCGCGCTGGAAAAAGGTCGTGAAGGAAGCGGGCATCGAGCTCGACTGAAAGCGCGCCGACGCCCGGAACACCGAACGACGACTGCGATGAACACAGCGCCGCCGAGGGAAAGCGTCGACCGCCTGCGCTGCGGCGACCCGGCCGCGGGCTACGAGGGAACGATCGGCCGCACGCTGGCGGAATCGTCGCCTTGGTGGCCCGCCGCACAGCGCGCACCGGACCGTGCGCCGAACGTGGTCGTCATCCTGCTCGACGATCTCGGCTTTTCCGATTTCGGTTGCTACGGCGCCGAAATCCGCACGCCGCACATCGACGCGCTCGCGGCCGGGGGGTTGCGTTTTTCGAACTACACGACGGTGCCGATGTGTACGCCGGCCCGCGCAGCACTCCTGACCGGCAGGAATCCGCACGCCGTCGGCTGCGGCTGGCTCACGTTCAACCTGCCGGGCTATCCCGGCTACCAGGCCGGCGAAATCGCGCGCGATGCGCCGACGCTCGCCGAATTGTTGCGTGCAAACGGGTATTCGACGTATGCGGCCGGCAAGTGGCACAACACCGCCGATTACAACGTGCTGCCGTCGGCCGCGCGCGGCTCGTGGCCCGTGCAGCGCGGCTTCGACCGCTTCTACGGCTTCCTCGGTGGCGAGACGCACTACTTCGCGCCGGCGCAACTCGTCTGCGACAACGCGTTCGTCGATTGCGATCGCTATCGCGACGGCTATTACTGCAGCGACGATTTCACCGACACGGCGATCGGCTGGCTCAAGGCGCACGCCAGCGCGTCACCCGACAAGCCGTTCTTCCTCTATCTGCCCTACAACGCGCCGCACGCGCCATTGCATGCGAAGACGGAAGATCTGGCGCGATACGCGCATCTGTACGACGAGGGATGGGATCGGGTGCGAAGCGCGCGCGTCGCGCGGCAGCGCGCGCTCCGCTTGCACGCCCGCGAATGGCGGCTGCCGTCGCGAAGCGGCGGCGTGCCCGCGTGGGACAGTCTCGACGCCGAAGCGCGGCGGCTGCACGCACGCTTCATGGCGCTCTATGCCGCGGTCGTCGACAACGTCGACCGGAACATCGGCCGCGTCGTCGCCTGTCTTTCGGCGCTCGGAAAGCTCGACGACACGCTGGTCGTCGTCACGTCGGACAACGGCGCGAACGGCATCGGCGGCCCCGACGGTGCGGTCAATAATCTCGCGAAGCGCCTCGTGCAGCGCGAGGACCCGGCATGGGTGCGCACGATGCTCGAAAGCGGCGGCATCGGCGGCGCTGCGTCGTGGCCGGCGTATTCGCTCGGGTGGACCGATGTGTCGACGGCGCCGTTTCGCCTCTACAAGACGACGACGATGAACGGCGGCATTCGCGTGCCGCTCGTCGCGCACTGGCCGCGCGGCATCGCCGACCGCGGCGCGATCCGGCACCAATTCGTGCATGTGACCGACATCGTGCCGACGATCCTCGACGTGCTCGGTGCCGGCTATCCCGAAAGCTTTGCGGGCTATCGCACGCGTGCGCTCGACGGCGCCAGCTTCCGCCCGGTGCTCGCCGATGCGGCGGCGCCCGCAGCGCGCACGCGCCAGCATTACGAGCTCGCGGGCAACCGCGGTTACATCGAAGACGATTGGAAGATCGTGTCGCTGCAGCCGCCCGGCACGCCGATCGATCTTCACAACTGGATGCTGTTCGATCTTGGCGCCGACGCGACCGAGACGCAGGACCTCGCCGCCGGACAGCCCGACCGATTGCGCGACCTCGTCGCGGCGTTCGACGCCGATGCGCGCGCGAATCACGTGTACCCGCTCGACAACCGCGGCGTGCGCCGCTCGCTGACCGTGCCGCCCTTTCTCGAAGCGAGCGTCAATGCGCCGCGCACGTTCTACCCCGGATGCGGCACGGCCGCGCTTGCGGCCGTCGCGCCACTTGTCGCCGACCGCGACTACCGGCTCGAATGCGGGTTCACGCACGACGGCAGCGACGAAGGCGTGATCTTCGCGCTCGGTGACCCGATTGCGGGCATGGCGCTCTTCGCGCGCGCCGGACGCGTGGCGTTCGTCTATCACGGCGGTGAAGGCAGACCGGTCGTCTGCGATGGGCTGCGCGTGCATCGCGGCGACAACCGGTTCGTGCTCGACCATCGTGCAGGCGGCGAGCGCCGCGGCCAGGGCGCATTGTTCGTCAACGGCGAAGCGGCGGGCACGCTCGACATGTCGCCGACGACGATCCTCGGGCTCGGGGTCGGCGAGGGTCTCGACGTCGGCTGCGACCGCAAACTGCATGTGACGCCGCTGTACGGCCGCGACGACGCATTCGCGTATACGGGCGTCGTGTCGTACGTGCGCATCGAGCCCGGTGCGCAGGCGCACGACAGCTATGCAAACCGCCCCGAGCGCCTGGCGCAGCGAGACTGAGCGGCCGGGATCAGGGATCGAAGATCAGGGAGGAAGCAATGCGATTGCGCACGTTCGTGTTTGTCATGCTGGCTTGTCTCGGATCGATGGCGCACCCCGCGCAGGCGGCGTGGCCCGAGCGACCGATCAAGGTGATCGTGCCGTTCCCGGCCGGGGGTCAGCTCGACGTCGTCGTGCGGCTCATCGCCGAGAAGATCTCGCCCGCACTCGGCCAGCCGATCGTCGTCGAGGTGCACACCGGCGCCGACGGCAACATCGGCGCCGAGCTCGCGGCGCGCAGCGCGCCCGACGGCTACACATGGTTTGCGACCAGCGTGCCGTTCACCACGCAGGCCGCGCTGCAGCCGGGGAAGCTTCGCTACGATCCGCTGCGCGATTTCCTGCCGGTCGCGAACCTCGGCACCGCGTCGTTCGTGCTCGTCGTGCCGAACAGCGTGCCGGTGACCACGCTCAGGGAGTTCATCGCCTACGCGAAGGCGCGCCCCGGCGAGCTGTCGTACGCGGGGACGTCGGTCGGCTCGGTCACGCATCTTTCCACCGAGATGTTCGCGCGCGCCGTCGGCATCCGCATGGAGATGATTCCGTACGCGGGCATCCCGGCGGCGATGTCCGACCTGCTCGCCGGGCGCACGCAATTCATGTCGACCGGCGTCGTCGCCGCGCTGCCGCAGATCAAGGCGGGGAAGCTGAAGCCGCTCGCGATCCTCGCGCCCGAGCGTCACCCGCAACTGCCGAACGTGCCGACGATCGTCGAGGAAGGCCATCCCGATCTCACGGTGGCGACGTGGTTCGGCCTGCTCGTGCCCGCGAAGACGCCGGCGGACGTCGTGCAGCGGATCAACGCCGAGATCATGAAGGCGATGCGCGACCCCGAGGTGCTCGCCCGATACCGGACGATGGGCGTCGATCCGGTCGCGCCGCATCCGCCCGAAGCGTTCGGGCGCCTGTTGCAAAGCGAGATCGACCGCTGGGGCAACGTGATTCGCGACGCCCACGTCACCGTGCAGTAGCGGCACGTCCGCGCCGGCGATCACGGGCGGGTCGGCTAGAATGCGATCAACCCGCAACCGAACCGAAATGACCGACGAACTGCTCGACGCAATCGAGATCGAAACCGCGCCGAACCCCGATGCGGCGGTGATCTGGATGCATGGTCTCGGCGATGATGGCCGCGGCTGGTCGGAGGTGGTTCCGTCGCTCGGATTGCCGAAGCATCTCGCGATCCGCTTCCTGTTCCCGCACGCGCCGATCATGCCGGTCACGGTCAACAACGGCATGCGGATGCGCGCGTGGTACGACATCCGCCAGGCGAACGTCAGCGAGCGTGCCGACGTCGACGGCGTGCGGCGCTCGCAGTCGCACGTCGGTGCGCTGCTCGCCCGCGAGGCGTCGCGCGGCATCGTGGCGAGCCGCACGCTGCTCGCGGGCTTCTCGCAGGGCGGCGCGATCGCCCTGTTCGCGGGGTTGCGCTTCGATGCGCGGCTGGCCGGCGTGATCGCGCTGTCGGCGTATCTGATCGCGCCCGAGCGGCTCGCGGCCGAGGCGAGTGCGGCCAATCGCGACGTGCCGATCTTCATGGCGCACGGCACGCAGGACCAGGTGATCGCGTTCGCGTGGGCGGAACACTCGCGCGACGTGTTGCAGGCCGGCGGATGGCCGCTCGAGTGGCACGCCTACCCGATGGACCACGCGGCGGGGGTCGAGGAGATCGTCGCCGCGGGTGCGTTCATTGCCCGCGTCCTTACCGATAGAAGAAGCTTTCCACGTCAGCCGGTTAGCGAAACATCTTGAAGTCGTTTCGAGTGCCGGATGCAAGGACGCGCTACGCGATGCGCGCGTCCACGGCGGCTTACTTCTTCGGCTCGAACTCGAGCGACGCCGAGTTCATGCAGTAGCGCAACCCGGTGGGCTGGGGACCATCCGAAAACACGTGCCCGAGATGCGCGTCGCACGCCGCGCACACGACCTCGGTGCGGCGCATGTCGTACGAATCGTCGCTTCGCTCCTGCACGTTCGCGGAGGCGATCGGCGCGTTGAACGACGGCCAACCGCAGCCGGCGTCGAATTTCGTATCCGATTCGAAGAGCGGCGTGCCGCAGCACACGCAGCGGTAGGTCCCCTCGGCTTCGTTGTCCCAGTATTCGCCGGTGAAGGGCCGCTCGGTCCCCTTCTGTCGCGTGACGCGGTATTGCTCGGGCGTCAATTGTGCCTGCCATTCACTGTCGGTCTTGCGCGTGGTGTCGTTCATCGGTGAGCCGTCTCGTCGAGGAAGTCGCGGAAGCGCGGCGCGGGTTTGCGCTGCGCTATAGTGGATGCTACTCGCTGCAACCTTGCACTCCCGCATTGGATAGCGTCAACCGCGGCGTCGTTCCGCCCGGATGCGCTCATCGCGACCATCTGACGAGGAGATTCGATGGACCTTGGCATCGCAGGCCGCCGCGCGCTCGTTTGCGCGGCGAGCAAGGGATTGGGACGCGGTTGCGCCGAGGCGCTGGCGCGAGAAGGCGTCGACGTCACGATCTGCGCGCGCACCGAAGCCGACGTCGCGCGAACCGCCGACGAAATCGGCGCGCTCGCCGGGCGCAAGGTGGCGTGGGTCGCGTGCGACATCACGACGCCCGAGGGCCGCGCCAAGGTGCTGGGCGCCTGTCCGCAACCCGACATCCTGGTGAACAACGCCGGCGGACCGCCACCCGGCGACTTTCGCGACTGGGATCGCGCGGCGTGGATACGCGCGCTCGACGCGAACATGCTGACCCCGATCGAGCTCATCAAGGCGACCGTGGACACGATGATCGAGCGCAAGTTCGGGCGCATCGTCAACATCACGTCGAGCGCGGTGAAGGCGCCGATCGACATCCTCGGCCTGTCGAACGGTGCACGCGCGGGCCTCACCGGTTTCGTCGCCGGCATCGCCCGGCGCGTGGTGCGCCACAACGTCACGATCAACAACCTGCTGCCCGGGCAGTTCGCGACCGATCGCCTGCGCACGACGATGGAAGGGCGCGCGAAGGCGTCGGGCAAGGCGTACGACGAGGTTCGCGACGCCGCGATGAACGCGACGCCGGCCGGCCGCTTCGGCGACCCGCGCGAGTTCGGGGCGATCTGCGCGTTCCTGTGCAGCACGCACGCCGGGTACATCGCCGGGCAGAACATCCTCGCCGACGGCGGCGCGTATCCGGGAACGTTCTGATGCGTGCTAGCTGAACCCTGCCAATGATCGACCTCTACTACTGGACGACACCCAACGGCCACAAGGTCACGATGTTCCTCGAGGAGACGGGACTCGCCTACACGGTGAAGCCGGTCAACATCTCGCGCGGCGAGCAGTTCGCGCCCGCGTTCCTCGCCGTCGCACCGAACAACCGCATTCCGGCGATCATCGATCATGCGCCGGCGATCGGCGGCGCGGCGCCGCTGCCGCTGTTCGAGTCGGGCGCGATCCTGCTCTACCTTGCCGAGAAAACGGGACGGCTCATTCCCGCCGATGCGCGCGAGCGCTGGCAATGCATCCAGTGGCTTTTCTGGCAGATGGCGGGTCTCGGCCCGATGGCGGGACAGAACCATCACTTCGGCGGCCAGTCGGTCGAGCCCATCCCTTACGCGATCGACCGCTACGTCAACGAAACGGGGCGGCTCTACGCGGTGCTCGACCGGCAGTTGCGCGGGCGCGAGTTCATCGTCGATGGCTATTCGATCGCGGACATCGCCTGCTATCCGTGGATACAGCCCCAGCGCCAGCGGCAGAACCTCGACGACTTTCCGGAACTGAAGCGCTGGAAGGCGGCAATCGCCGCCCGTCCGGCCACGCAGCGCGCCTACGCGATCGCGAAAACCGTCAACGTGCAGCCCGCGGTGAGCGACGAGGAATCACGCAGGATCCTCTACGGGCAGGGGAAACACACCGTGAGGTGATTCAGGGGTCGAACGCGCGATCGCCGTCCGCCGACGCGACGCCGCTCGCGCGGACGCCGGCAAAATCGTGCAGCGTCCGGTCGAGCAGGTGGCTCGGCACGACGCTGGCCATCGCGTTGGAGATCGACTCGATGCGTCCCGGGAACCGCTTCTCCCACTCGCGCAGCATCGCGGCGACGTGCTTCCGCTGCAGGTTCTCCTGCGACCCGCACAGCGTGCATGGAATCAGCGGGAACGCGCAGGCCTCGGCATAGCGCGCGAGGTCCCGCTCGCGCACGTAGGCAAGCGGCCGGATGACGACGTGCATGCCGTCGTCGGAGACGAGCTTCGGCGGCATCGTCTTCAGCTTGCCGCCATGAAAGAGATTCAGGAAGAACGTGGCGAGGATGTCGTCGCGATGGTGGCCGAGCGCGATCTTCGTCGCGCCCACCTCGCGTGCGACGCGATAGAGCACGCCGCGGCGCAGCCGCGAGCACAGCGAGCACATCGTCGCGCCGTCGGGAATCAGCCGCTTGACCACGCTGTACGTATCCTGCTCGACGATGCGGAATTCGACGCCGCGGCCGGCGAGGTAGCGGGGCAGCACGTCGGCGGGAAAGCCCGGCTGCTTCTGGTCGAGATTGACGGCGACGATCGTGAACGGTTGCGGCGAGCGCTTCTGCAACGACAGCAGGACGTCGAGCATGCCGTAACTGTCCTTGCCGCCCGACACGCACGCCATCACGCGGTCGCCTGCACCGATCATCGCGTAGTCGGCGATCGCCTGGCCGACGAGACGGCGCAGGCGCTTCTTCAGCTTGCCGGTCTCGAATTCGGCCTTGCGCGGGTCGCGGGCCCGCGCAGGCACCGCGGGCGGAACGAGGGTGACGAGGGACTCCTGCATCCGCCGATTTTACGGCGGCTGGGTGCCGCCGCGTCAGTCGCGCTTGAACGCGACGTCTACGCTGGTCGTGCGTCCCGCCGTGCCCGGCTCGAAGCGCCAGCGCATCAGCGTCTCGCGCACCGTGCGCGTGAACGCGCGATGCGAAGCTTCCACGATGTCGACGCTGCTGACGTTGCCCTTGGCGTCGATGGTGAGACGTGCCCTGACAGTGCCGTCGGCGAGGCCGAGCGCGATCGCCTCGCGCGGAAAGGAAGGCGGTTCGCGCGCAATCGGCACCAGCGCGGGCAGAGGTGCCGGTCGCAGCAGGCCGCTCGCCGGCGCGGCGGTGGCAACCTGGATCGGCGGCATCGCCGCGGTCACGTTCGCCGCGGGTCCCGGGATGGCCGGCGTCAGCAGGGGTGTGGACAGCGGTACCGGGTTCGCCGCCGCAACGGGAATCGGCGCAAGCTGCAGCGGCGGCACGGGGCCCGGAACGAGTGGTGCGCTCGCGTGTGCGGCGTCGTCGTGCGGCGGGCTTCGATGCTCGACCGGCAGGTCGACGGGCTTCGCCGGCGGATTTTCGGGTCGGCGTTCGGCGCTTTTCGGCTGACCGCGCGACTCCTTCGCCGCGTCGCGCGTGCGTTCGGCAGGATCGCCCTTCAGCACGCGCGTTGCGATCGGTGCCGGGTCGGCGACCGGCGCAGCCTGCACGTCAGGCGTTGCCTTGCGCGACGCCGGTGCGTGAGCGTTGCGGTCGGCCGCCGCGGAGTCGGCAGCCCGCCATTGACGCCACCCGGCGAACGCGAGCCCGCCTGCGACGGCGAGCAAAAGCAGCATCCACGGCAGGCGGCTTCCGGATGTTGCGCCGAGCCGGACGGCGGCCGGCGGTGCCGCCTCGGCATCGTTGGCGGGAACCCCGATGTCGCATACAACGAGGCCGAGCTCCGCCAGGCGTGAAAGATCGCGATCGAGCTTCGCGGCTTCGGCGCGATGGCGCTGCGCCAGTTCGTCGACGGTGCGGGAAGTGTCGAGCAGCGTCAGAAAGCGGCGCTGAGCGAGCGACAGGCCGTGCGCCGGCACGGCGAGCTCCGCACGGCCCGCTTCGGTTCGCGTGAGGACGGTAGACGACTGCACGCTCGCTCCCTCGAGGAAATCGGGGTGGTTGCGGCGAGCGCGCTGCGTGGCGAACGAGTCACCGCGCCCTTTGGACGGGAAAGCGCGCGACGGCGCAACCACGTAAGCGCGGTGCAACAGTAATGCCATGGCAGCCGCGCGCCGACGAACGCGCGGGCGTCGCCGCGCATGCCGCCGCAAAAAGCACAACGGCCGTCGCTGCGACGGCCGTCACGCTGCTGCAGGATGCGGGCGCGTTACTTCTTCGCCGCGTCCTTTGCGGCTTCGTTCGCCTTCGCCGCCGCGTCGCTTGCCTTGGCCGCTGCGTCCTTCGTGGCATCGGCCGCCTGGGCGGCGGCATCCTTGGTCGCGTCGGCCGCCTTGGTGCCTGCATCCTTGGTTGCCTCGGCGGCCTTGTCGGCGGCTTCCTTCGTCGCGTCGGCGGCACCCTTGGCAGCGTCGGCAGCGGCGTTCGTCGCGTCCTTCGCGGCCGCCGAGGCGGCGGTGGCGGCATCCTTGGCGGCGGTGGCGGCCGAATCCGCCGCGGCACCGGCCGATTCCTTCGCCTTTTCAGCGGCCTGCTGCGACTGCTGTCCGCATGCACTGAGCGTGGCGGCGAGCGCCATCGCGATCAGCGTGGCGAGCATTCTGGTTTTCATCGATTACTCCCGGTATTCAAGGTTGGAACGTCGAAAAGAGTGGGCGGAAGACCCTTCGTCGAAAGACCGGTTTCCGCAGCCGCTCATTTTAACCCGCGGCTCGTTGCACTGCACAAAAAGACAACGGTTTCCCTCGTGCGGTGCCGCGCTGCGGCGCAATTACAACAGCCGTTCAACGGCGCCCGCGCTCCCAGGCCGCGAGGCCGACGCCGCTCGCAACCACGACGGCCATGCCGAGCGCCGACACCGCGTCGGGATGCTGATCGAACATCAGGTAGCCGAACGCCGTGGCCCAGAGGATCTGCAGGTACGTGAACGGGCTCAGTAGCGAGGCCGGGGCGCGAAGGTACGCCTGCGTCATGCACCAGTGCCCGATGCCCGCCAGCATGCCGAGCAGCACGAGCGGTGCGACACCGACGGCGACGAGATGATCGAGGTCGTTTGCAAACGGCAGGCCGAGCGTCAGCGCGAGCGTGCCGACGCTCGCGCTGTAGAAGAGCGTCGCATGGATCGATTCGTCGAGAAGCTTGCGCGTCAGCAGCTGGTAGAGCGCGTTCGACAGCGCCGCGCCGATAAGCAGCAGCACCGCGGGATGCATGACCGCCGATCCCGGACGGAGCAGGATCAGGATGCCGATGAAGCCGACGGTCGAGGCGAGCCGGCGCGCATGCGTCGCACGCTCGCGCAACAGCGGCCACGACAGCAGCACGACGAATGTCGGCGCGAGGAACGTCACCGACGAGGCTTCCGCGAGTGGCAGGTAGCGCAGCCCGCCCCAGAAGCCGAGTGTTGCGAGCAGCAGGAAGAGCGAGCGCAGAAGCTGCATCCCGGGCCTGCGCGTGCGCCAGAAGCCACGCCCGGCGCGATGCCACGCGTACGGCGTGACGACGACCATCTGTCCGGCGTAGCGCGCCCAGACGACCACGAGCAGCGAATGGTCGCGGACGAGGTATTTCGCCGTTGCGTCGAGCGACGACAGGCAGAAACCGGCGACGACGAACAGCGGCAGCGCGTACTGCAGCGGGTGCGCGCCGCCGGGCCGCGTCAAGCCGCCGGCTGCAGCAATTCGCGCAGCACGAACGGCAGGATGCCGCCGTGGTGGTAGTAGTCGACCTCGATCGGCGTGTCGATGCGGCACAGCACGGGAATTTCGCGCGTGGTGCCGTCGCGGCGCGTCATCGCGACGGTGAACCGCTGCTGCGGGCGGATGTCGCGCGGCACCGCGATGTCGAACGTCTCGTCGCCGTTGATGCCGAGCGATTCGACGCTGTCGCCCGCCACGAACTGCAGCGGCAGCACGCCCATGCCGACGAGATTCGAGCGATGGATGCGCTCGAAGCTCTTCGCAATCACGGCCTTGACGCCGAGGAGCTGCGTGCCTTTCGCGGCCCAGTCGCGCGAGGAGCCGGTGCCATATTCCTCGCCACCGAACACCGCGGTCGGCGTGCCGTCGGCGATGTATTTCATGGCGGCGTCGTAGATC
>DASSVX010000212.1:0-15116 GCA_035705655.1 Casimicrobiaceae bacterium | reverse complement strand
TCGTCTTGCCCGAGCCGCTGGCACCGACGATGGCGACCGTTTCGCCGTCATCGACGTCGAAGCTCACGGCGTCGAGAATCGTGAGCGGCGCGTCGCCACTCTGGACAATCTTCGAAAGACGGTCGGCGCGAATGATCGGAGAGGGCATCCGCCTTGGATTCTACGCGGCACGTTTCGTGCGGCCGGTGAACAGCGGCCGGTTACAATTTGCCGATGCATCGCCTGCTTCGCGCACATTGCGCCGTCGCGTCGACCGGCGCGCTTCGATCGCCGCTCCGCCACCTCGCCGCGCGCCTGCTGTTGCTCGCCTGCGGCATCGTCCTCGCGACACTGGCGCTCGCGCAGGGCGTCGCACCCGTGCTGCTCGTCGTCGGCGATTCGATCTCCGCCGGGTACGGGCTTGCGCGAGGCGAAGGCTGGGTGGACCTCCTCGCGCGGCGGCTCGCCAGGGAAGGCTACCGCGAGCGTATCGTCAACGCGTCGATTTCGGGCGACACGACGGCCGGAGGACGCGCGCGCCTCCCGGCACTGTTGCGCGAGCACCAGCCATCGATCGTCGTCATCGAGCTCGGCGGCAACGACGCGCTTCGCGGCGGCAATCTCGACGCCACGCGCGCGAACCTCGACGCGATGGTGAAGGACGTGCTCGGCGCCCGCGCCAAGCCGCTGCTGCTCGGCATGCAGGTGCCGCCGAATTACGGCGCCGCGTATGCGCGGCGCTTCGCGTCGCTGTTCACCGACGTGGCGAAGGCGCACAAGGTGCCCGTCGTGCCGTACGTGTTCGCGGGCTTCGGCGACGACCTGGCGCAGTTCCAGGACGATCGCATTCACCCGAAGGCCACCGCCGAACCGCGGATCGTCGACAACGTCTGGCCCGCGCTCGTCCCGCTGCTGGCGCGACGATGATCGCCCCGCTGCCGCCCGGTCCGCCGCTACGCGCCGAGACCCGCGCGAGCGTCGACGATTTCGCCTCGTTTCGCGATCGCATCGACGTCCGCTCGCCCGGCGAGTTCGCCGAGGATCATCTGCCGGGCGCGATCAACCTGCCGGTGCTCGACGACGAGGAGCGCGCGCGCGTGGGGACGACCTACGTTCAGGTATCGGCGTTCGATGCGCGCAAGGCGGGTGCGGCAATCGTTGCGCGCAACATCGCGGCGATCGTCGCCACGCACGTGCAGGACAAGCCGCGCGACTGGTCGCCGCTCGTGTACTGCTGGCGCGGCGGGCAGCGCAGCCGCGCGCTCGTGCACGTGCTGAACGAGATCGGCTTTCGCGCCGTGCAGCTCGACGGCGGCTACCGCGCCTACCGGCGTCACGTCGTCGCGCTGCTCGCGCAATGGCCGCGACAGTTCCGCTACCGCGTCGTTTGCGGATTCACCGGCTCGGGCAAATCGCGCCTGATCGAGGCGATCGCGGCCGAAGGCGGACAGGTGCTCGATCTCGAGCGGCTCGCGTGCCATCGCGGCTCGCTCCTCGGTGACATTCCGGGCGCGCCGCAGCCGACGCAGAAGGCGTTCGAAAGCGCGCTGCTCGAATCGTTCGCGCGCTTCGACGCCTCGCGTCCGGTGTTCGTCGAATCGGAAAGCCGGCGCATCGGACGCCTGCAGGTTCCGGACGCGTTGCTCGAGTCGATGCGCGAGGCACCCTGCATCCGGCTCGAAACGTCGACGTCGAACCGTGTTGTCATGCTCGCGTCCGATTACGCGCACCTGGCGAGCGATCCCGTCGCATTCACGGCGCAGCTTGCGCTGCTCGCGAGCCTGCATGGCAACGCCGTGCTCGCGCGCTGGCAGGCGATGATGGAATCGGGTGCCGTGCGCGAGCTCGCCACCGAGCTTCTCGACGTGCACTATGATCCCTCCTACGAGCGCGCGATCGCGCGCAATTTCCCGCACTACCGGAACGCCGTGGTCCTGCATGTCGACGACGCGCGGGACGAGACGTTCCGGGGCCTCGCGCGGCAGCTGCTCGGGGCCTTGCCGCTCGAGGTTGCGCGATGACCGACTACGCGTTTCGCATCGTCAACGTGTTCGCCGAAACGCCGCTCGCCGGCAATCCGCTCGCCGTGTTCGAGGATGCGCGCGGGCTCGACGACGCGACGATGCAGGCGCTCGCGCTGCAGTTCAATCTGTCGGAAACGACGTTCGTGCTGCCATCGCAGGCCGCGACACGGCGCGTGCGGATCTTCACGCCGACATTCGAGATGCCGTTCGCCGGTCACCCGACGCTCGGCACCGCGCACGTCGTCCGCACGCTCGCGGACGCCGGCGACCAGGTGACGCTGCAGATGCACGCCGGCGTCATTCCCGTGCATGCCGACGGCGACGTCTGGACGCTGACGGCGAACGCGCCGCGGCATCGCGCGTCATCGGCGTCGCGCAGCGAGCTTGCCGCAATGCTCGGCTTGTCGATCGACGATCTGGCCGCGGCCGATCCGCTGTGGGTCGACACCGGCAGCGAGCAATTCATCGTGCCGCTGGCGTCGTTCGACGCCGTGCGCCGCGCGCGGCCGTCGCCTGCGCAAATGCTCTTGCACGCAAGCAACGGGCAACGCGCGATGGCGTATGTTTTCGCGCGCGACGGCGATCACGTCGTGTCCCGCTTCTTCTTTCCCAAGCACGGCGCGATGATCGAGGATCCAGGCACCGGCTCGGCATGCGCGAACCTCGGCGGCTGGCTGCTGGCAACCGGCGCCAGGCTGCCGCAGCGGCTGACGATCGATCAGGGTGAAGCGGTCGGAAGGCCGTGCCGCCTCGGGCTCTTCGTCGATTCGCAGTGCTCGATCCATGTGTCGGGCCGCGTGATCGAGATCGGCCGCGGCTCGATCACGCTGTGACCGATGCGCCGTCCCACTGCGCGATGAACGCGCGCCAGTGCGCGGCGTCGGACGCGCCGATGCGCTCGCGCACGAGCGACACTTCGCGCGCGTACTCGCCGGCGTCCATTTCGCCGCGCATCAGCCGGAAGCGTTGGTAGACGAGATACGTGTTGAGCACGTCGCACTCGCAGTAGCTGCGCACGTCGGCAATGCGTCCGGCGGCGATCGCCGCGGCGACTTCGCTGCCGTCCATGCCGAGCTTCCCCGGAAAGCCGCACAGCCGCGCCATCGCGTCGAGCCCGGCGCTGGCGCGAAGCTGGTATTGCGCCATCACGTCCATCAGGTCGAGATGGCGCGTGTGATAGCGCCCGAGGTAGTTGTTGTACCTGAACTCCTTGTCGTCGTCGCCCCAGTCCCAGTAGCGCGACGCCGCGATGCCATGGATCAGTGCACGGTGGTTCAGCACCGGCAGGTCGAATCCGCCGCCGTTCCACGACACGAGCTGCGGCGTGTATTTCTCGATGCCGTCGAAAAAGCGCCGGATGAGCTCGGGCTCGTCGTCGGCCGGATCGCCGATCGACCAGATGCGAATGCCGGCGGTATCGCGCATCGCGCAGGCGATGGCGACGACCTTCTGCAGATGCAGCGGCGCGAAGTCGCTGCCGCTCGCCGCGCGCCGGCGCTGCAGAAACCAGTCGAGGACGCCCGCGTCATCGACGGCATCGCCGATTTCGTGGATACGCCGGATACCCGCGATGTCGGGCACGGTCTCGATGTCGAAGACGAGCAGGGGAATCATCGGGACCCGCCCCGTTCAGGCAGCGACGCGCAAACTGCGCCGCTGGCGGGACGCAATGCGCATCAGGCGGGAAATACGCCGGTGGTCAGGTACCGGTCGCCGCGATCGCAGACGATGAAGACGATCGTCGCGTTTTCGATGCCTTGCGACAGGCGCAGCGCGACAGCACACGCGCCGCCCGAGCTGATGCCGCAGAAGATGCCTTCGTCGCGCGCGAGCCGCCGCGCGTGGTCCTCGGCATCGGCCTGCGACACGTTCTCGGTGCGATCGACGCGGCTTGCATCGAAGATCTTCGGCAGGTACGCGGGCGCCCACTTGCGAATGCCCGGGATCGACGAGCCCTCCTCGGGCTGCGCACCGATGATCGTGATCGCCGGATTCTGTTCCTTGAGGAAGCGCGACACGCCCATGATCGTGCCGGTGGTGCCCATCGCCGAAACGAAATGCGTGACCCGGCCCGCGGTGTCGCGCCAGATCTCGGGCCCCGTGCCGCGGTAATGCGCGAGCGGATTGTCGGGGTTCGCGAACTGGTCGAGGATGACGCCCCTGCCTTCGTCGCGCATGCGCATCGCGATATCGCGCGCGGCCTCCATCCCACCCGCCTTCGGCGTGAGCACGAGCTCGGCGCCGTACGCGCGCATCGTCTGCACACGCTCGGCCGTCTGGCTTTCGGGCATCACGAGCAGCATCCGGTAACCGCGCATTGCGGCGACCATGGCAAGCGCGATGCCGGTGTTCCCCGACGTTGCTTCGATCAGCATGTCGCCGGGCTTGATGGTTCCGCGCTTCTCGGCCTCGACGATCATCGACAGCGCGGGGCGATCCTTGACCGATCCCGCCGGGTTGTTGCCCTCGAGCTTGGCGAGGATGACGTTCGACGTCGCGCCGGGCAGCCGCATCAGCCTGACGAGCGGCGTGTTGCCGACGGCGTCGGCGAGCGTTGCATAGCTCATGCGCGAATTGTAGCGGACTGCCGCGCGACGCCCATTGCATGACGGCGCCGGCCGGACATGCTGCCGGCCGGCACCGTTTGGCTACGACAGCATTATGGCTTGGGCTTCACGTCCTTCGCGGACGTCTCGGCGGCGGCCTTGTCCTTCGCCGATGCCTTGGTCTTCGTCGCCTCGGCCTTGGCTGTCTTGTCTTCCTTCGCCTTCGCGGCCTTCTCCTGCTTCTCCTTCGCCTTGGCCGCTTTTTCTTCCTTGGCCCTGGCGGCCTTTTCTTCGCGTGCCTTCGCCCGGGCCGCCTTTTCCTCGGCCTTCGTCATCTTTGCGTTGTCGGCCTTGGCGGGCGCGGCCGACGCTGGCGCCGTTGCCGTGGATGCCGGCGCCGCGGTCCGGGCCGGGGCGGGCGCCGCAGCAGGCGTGGCCGGGGCCGGCGCGGCGGCGCGCGGCGCTGCCGTTGCCGGGGCGGTCGTCGCGGCCGCCGGCCGCTGCACCGGGGTCGTGCTGCCGGACACGGAGATCTGGTCGCGGATCTTGCCGAACTCGCCTTCCTTGATGCCGCGAACCTTCATGACATCCTCGGGTGTCCGGAACGGACCGTTCGCGTTGCGATAGTCGATGATTGCCTGTGCCTTGACGGGGCCGATGCCCGGCAATGCGTCGAGCTCTTCCTTCGTGGCCGTGTTGAGGTTGACCGCCGCGAATGCGAAGCTCGCAGCGAAAAGCAGTACGAAAGCCAGCAACAGACGTTTCATGTCGTTCTCCCTGACGCATGCGGAATGCCGCACCAACGCCGGCCTTCGTGCCCGCGACGCGGGGAGCTCGGCGCGCGCCAGTAACGCGCAACGGCAGCACGGCGTTGACCACGGTCCGCCTGCGCAGCGCCCGAGAGCGCGCGGGCCGCACCGGCCGGTTGCCGCCAGGCCGGTGCAGCCCCACACGTCACTTGTTCGACTTCGCCTCGGATTTGGCGGCCGCCGCGGGCTTCGCCTCGCGTGCCGCCGTTTTCACCGGCGCCGGCACGACGGTGAGCTCGGGCTTCAGCTTTTCGAACCGGCGCGCACCGATGCCCTTGACGTCCTTCAGCTCATCGACCGACTTGAAACCGCCATGCTGGACCCGGTAATCGAGAATGGCCTGCGCTTTCGCCGGACCGATGCCGGACAGCGCGACGAGCTCGTCCTTCGTGGCGGTGTTGAGGTTGAGTGCGGCGTCGGCGAGCGGCGTTGCGAGCGCGACGACGAGGGCAAGCAAGAGACGGATCATGGAACACTCCTTCGCGAGGTAATGGGAGGAATCGTCGTGCTGCGCGCGCATGACGCGGCGCAACCCGATCGAGCACCCAGCTTACGAACGAGGTCCGGCGGCCGAAATCAGACTTTCGACGTAGCGCGGCACGCCTTCCGCGACGGTCAGCATCGGCGCCACATACCCTGCCGCGCGAAGCCGCGTGACATCCGCCTGCGTGAAGCTCTGATACTTGCCGCGCAACACCTCGGGCATCGGCACGTAGGTGATGATGCCGTCGGCAACGAGTTGCTCGAGCGAACGCGGCGCGTCTTGCGCCGCGGCGCGGCAGGCGTTGACCGTCGCATGCGCGACCGCATTGAACGTCGCGGCTTCGCCGGTGCCGAGATTGAAGATGCCCGCGCGCTCGGGGCGCCCGTAGAAATGCAGATTCGCCGCGACGACGTCGTCGACGTGGATGAAATCGCGCCGCTGCTCGCCGTTGCCGTACCCTTCGGAACCTTCGAACAGCTGCACGCGCCCGTCGCGCCGGTACTGTCCGAAAAAGTGGAATGCCACCGACGCCATCCGGCCCTTGTGCGCCTCGCGCGGACCGTAGACGTTGAAATAGCGAAAGCCGGCGATCGGCGCCGTGCGCTCGGGCAGCACGCGGCGCACGTAATCGTCGAACAGCGATTTCGAATACCCGTACACATTGAGCGGCGCCTCGTGCGCACGCTCTTCGCGGAACACGCTGCCCGATCCGTACACCGCGGCGCTCGATGCATACAGGAACGGGATGTCGTTGTCCTGGCAGTGCTCGAGCAGCGCAACGGAGTACCGGTAGTTGTTGCGCATCACGTACCGCCCGTCGCTGGCCGTGGTGTCCGAGCAGGCGCCCTGGTGGAAGATCACCGCGATATCGTCGTCGAAATCACCGTCGGCGATGCCGGCGAGGAACTCGTCCTTGTCGATGTAATCGGCGATGCGGCAGTCGACCAGGTTCCTGAACTTGTCGCCGTGCGTCAGATCGTCGACCGCGATGATGTCCGTCTCGCCGCGCGCGTTCAGGCCCTGCACGAGATTGGATCCGATGAATCCGGCCGCGCCGGTCACGACGACGTACAAGACGCTTCTCCTCGCGCGAACGCGGCCTTCAGGCCGCGCCTGCCGGCTCGTGGACTTCGAAACGCACGCGCGGCGCGACGGCGCACAGAAGCTCGTAGCCGACCGTGCCGGCCGCCTTGGCGACGTCGTCGACCGGCAAGCCTTCGCCCCACAGCACGACGTCGCTGCCGATGCCGGCTTGCGGCACGCTCGAAAGGTCGACCGTCAGCATGTCCATCGACACGCGTCCGGCCATCGGCACGCGCCGTCCGTCGACGAGCACCGGCGTGCCGTTGGGCGCGTGGCGCGGATAGCCGTCGGCATAACCGCAGGCAACGATACCGACGCGCATTGGGCGCGCTGCCGTGAACGTGGCCGCGTAGCCGACGCTTTCGCCCGCTGCGAGCGTCTGCACGCCGATCAGCTTCGAGCGCAGCGTCATGACCGGCGAAAGCCCGAGCGCCTGCGCGCTGCGCGCCGCGAACGGCGTTGCGCCGTAGAGCATGACGCCGGGACGCACGACGTCGCCGCCCACGTCGGCGTAGCGGACGACGCCCGCCGAATTGGCCAGCGAGCGCGGGTAAGGCAGGCCCGCGCACGCCGCGGCGAAGCGCGCGAGCGGCTCGGCGATCGCGTCGGGTTCGTCGGCACGCGCGAAATGCGTCATCAGGTGCAACGACGCGACGCTGCGCGCAGACGACAGCCGCTGCGCCAGCGCGCGCACATCGGCGGGCGCGATGCCCAGGCGGTTCATGCCGGTATTGACCTTGAGGTAGACGTCGAGTGGCCGCGACACGCGCGCCTTCTCGAGCAGGTCGACCTGATCGGCGCAATGCACGACCGTGGCCAGCGAATGTGCGGCCAATGCATCGAGCTCGGCGGGCTCGAAAAAACCCTCGAGCAGCAGGATCGGGCGCCGCTCGCCATGCTCGCGCAGGCGCACGGCGGCGTCGAGCTCGACCAGCGCAAGCCCGTCGGCCGCGGTGAGCGCGGGTAGCACGCGGGCGAGTCCGTGACCGTAGGCGTCGGCCTTGACGACGGCCAGCACGCTGGCACCGGCCGCAAGCGCGCGGGCGCAGGCGAGATTGGCCGCGAGCGCGCCGGTATCGATGTGCGCAACGAGCGGTCGGGCCATGCGCAGAAGGCGAACGCGGAATCGACGACAGACGCGGGCGTCAGGCCGGGAACGGCGCGCGCGGCGGATGCGGCAGCGGTGGGACAGCGTGTGCGATCATGGTATAAAGCGCCGGCCGCGCATGGACGCATTATAGCAACCGACAGCAAACGCCAGCGCATCACGAAGGCCGCGGTCCGCTCCCAAGGCTCGATGAAACCCGGCTTCTACACGATCATCGCGGCGCAGTTCTTCTCGTCGCTCGCCGACAACGCACTGCTCATTGCCGCGATCGCGCTGCTGCGCGAGCTCCACGAGCCGGCGTGGATGACGCCGGCGCTGAAGCAGAGCTTCGTCGTCTCGTACGTCGTCCTCGCCCCGCTCGTCGGCGCATTCGCCGATTCGATGCCAAAAGGGCGCGTGATGCTGATCACCAACGCGATCAAGATCGTCGGCTGCGCGATGATGCTCGCCGACGTGCATCCGCTGCTGTCGTATGCGATGGTCGGCTTCGGCGCCGCCGCGTACTCGCCGGCGAAGTACGGCATCCTCACCGAGCTCCTGCCACCGCAGCAGCTGGTCATCGCGAACGGATGGATGGAGGGGGCCACCGTCGGCTCGATCATCTTCGGCTTCGTGCTGGGGGGTGCGCTGATCACGCCGCGCGTATCGGCTGCGCTTCTCGGCTTCGATTTCCCGATGATCGACCTGCCGATCGACACGCCGCCCGACGCCGCCATCGCGGTGATCATGGCGATCTATTTGATCGCCGCGATCTTCAACTGGTACATCCCCGACACGGGGGTCGACCACCGTGTGCCGAGCAAGAACCCGCTCTACCTGATCCGCGAGTTCTCGCACTGCGTGTCGCTGCTGTGGCGTGACCGGCTCGGCCAGATTTCCCTCGCGACGACCACGCTGTTCTGGGGGGCCGGGGCAACGCTACAGTTCATCGTGATCGACTGGGCGGCGCGCGCGCTGTCGCTCAACCTGTCGCAGGCGTCGATGCTGCAGGGGGTCGTCGCCGTCGGTGTCGCGCTCGGGGCCATCCTCGCCGCGCGCTTCGTCTCGCTGCGCGGCGCCGTCAACGTGCTGCCGATCGGCGCCGCAATGGGCGTCGTGGTGCTCGTCATGGTGTTCGTTCAGTACGTGCCGCTCGCGATGGTGCTGATGGTGGCGATCGGCGCATGCGCCGGCTTTTTCGTCGTCCCGATGAACGCGCTTTTGCAGCATCGCGGCCATGTGCTGATGGGCGCCGGACATTCGATCGCCGTGCAGAACTTCAACGAGAACATCGGCGTGCTGATGATGGTGGGGCTCTATGCGCTGATGGTGCGGGCGGGCATTTCCGTCAGCACGGCGATCATGCTGTTCGGGATGTTCGTCACGGGAACGATGCTGCTCGTGATGTGGCGCCACCGCGCGAATCAGCGCGAATATGACTCGATGCACCTGATCGGCATCGACAAGCCGTCATAAGGGGGCTGCGCGGGCCGCCCTACAGGACGACCGGCTTGTCGGGCAGCTCGTTCGCAACCGCGCCGATGCGCGGAAAGTGCGTGGCAAGCAGCGCGCCGATTTCCTCGATGCCCACGACGACGCCCTCGACCAGATGGGCGTCGCGAAACGCCGCTTCCATCCGTGCGCAGATCGCCTGCCAGGCGCCGGGCGGAACCTGGCGGTCGATGCCGCGGTCGGCCACGATCTCGACATCGCGATCGGCAAGCAGCAGGTAGATCAGCACGCCGGCGTTCTCCTCGGTGTCCCACACGCGAAGCAGGCCAAACACCTCGAGCGCCCGTTCGCGCGGCGTGAGCCTGCGCAGCACGCGCAGCGGCGGCAACGCGCCCTCGACAGCGAAGCACACCTGGCCGCGATGCGTCCGCTCGCCCGCTGCGATCGCCTGCTCGATCAGGGCGAGCGCCGCCGGCGGGAACGCACGCTTCACCGACAGATGATCGGTGACGAAGTGTCGCAACAAGCGGCGGTGGCGCATCGTCACCAGCCGCCCGACGCGCCGCCGCCGCCGAAGCTGCCGCCACCGCCCGAGAATCCACCCCCTCCGCCGCCGCCAAACCCGCCGCCGCCGAGTCCGCCTCCGCCCCACCCGCCGGTCGGAATCCACATCCCGCCCCGGCGGCCGATGCCGCCACCCGCACTGAAGAGCAGCATGATCAGGAGTGCGACGACACCGGCCCCCACGCCGATCGCGATCGACCCGGCGATGAGCCATGCGGCCGCGCCGACGGCACCACCGCCGATCGTCGAGCCGAGCATGCGCCCGAAGATGCGCGACAGGATGCCGCCGACGATCGGAACGCCGACGAAGAGGAAGATCAGCAGCGTGCCGAAATCGAACGGCTGTCGCGCACGCTGCGTCGCGGCTTTCGCCGGCAGCGGCGCGCCGCTGCCGACCACCGCGATGATCCGGTCGACGCCGGCGTTGATGCCCTCGGCGAACTTGTTCTGGCGAAAAAGCGGTGCGACCGTCTCGTCGATGATCTGGTGCGACGTCAGGTCGGTCAGGACCCCTTCGAGGCCGTAGCCGACCTCGATGCGCATCTTGTGATCGTCCTTCGCGACGACGAAGATCGCGCCGTTGTCCTGCCCCTTGCGCCCGATCTTCCACGCGTCGGCGACGCGAATCGAATACGATTCGATCGGCTCGGGCTTCGTCGACGCGACGATCAGCACGACCAGCTGGTTGCCGCTGTTTTGCTCCCAGGCGGCCAGCTTCGCCTCCAGCGCCTGCCGCTCTGCCGGCGACAGCGTGCTGGTCTCGTCGGTGACCCGCGCGGTCAGCTTCGGAATGGGCGCAAGCCCGCTGCGGTCCGTTTCCCACGCGGCCTTGCCCTGCCCGGCCGCGGCGCACGCGACGAACAGCATGACGAGCGCAACCATGCCGGCGAAGCCGCGCCGCCATGGCGACGAATCGATGCGCACGAGGGAAGCGATCATCGGCGTGGATGCGTGTCCGACCGCGATGCGCTCGCGGCCGGACGCACGATCGATCGCGTCAGGACTTCGGGGCTGGCGCTGGCGGGGGGGCGGGCGCCGGCGCCGGTCCAGGTGAAGGCGGCGTGGCGCCACCCGGTGGGGGCACCACGGGAGCCGCACCCTTGCCGAAATCGACCTTCGGCGGCGTGCTGACCGCGCCTTCGTCGGCAACGCTGAAGTTCGGCTTGACGTTCATCTTGAAGATCATCGCCGTCAGGTTCGTCGGAAACTGGCGCACGGTGCTGTTGAATTCCTGCACCGTCTTGATATAGCGGTTGCGCGCGACGGCGATGCGGTTCTCGGTGCCCTCGAGCTGCGCTTGCAGGTCACGAAACGCCGCGTCGGATTTGAGGTTCGGATAGTTTTCCGACACCACGAGGAGGCGCGACAGCGCACCCTGGAGCTGGTTCTGCGCCTGGATGAATTTCTGAAACGCCGCGGGATCGTTGATGAGCTCGGGCGTGGCCTTGATCGCACCGACGCTGGCGCGCGCGTTCGTGACCTCGGTAAGCACCTGCTGCTCCTGCTGCGCATAGCCCTTGACGGTGTTCACGAGGTTCGGCACGAGATCGGCGCGCCGCTGGTACTGGTTCAGCACCTCGGACCATGATGCCTTGACGCCTTCGTCCTGCCGTTGCAGGTCGTTGTAGCCGCATCCTCCGAGCGCCATCGTGATGACGGCTGCGAGCACGACGCCGAGCTTGCGCAACATGTTCCTCCTCCGATCAAGGGTGGGACGATTTGCCTGCCGCCCGGAATATGCGGCCTCGCGCCAGCGTGCGCAAGCGTTTTTCGCCAATGAACTTCGTCGGCGCAGCTACACGGGCGGGGGCACCGATTCGCGCAACGTCCGCCGCGCGAACAGCAAGTCTTCCCACGCCTTGGCCTTGTCGGCCGGCGTGCGCAGCAGATACGCGGGATGATACGTAACGATCAGCGGGTGGCCGCGATAGCGATGCACGCGATTGCGAAGGCTCGCCACCGACGCGTCGACGCCGAGCAGCGCGCAGGCGGCGCTCTTGCCGAGCGCGACGATCAGCCCCGGGCCGACGAGCTCGATCTGCCGGTCGAGATACGGGCGGCACGCGTCGACTTCGAGCGGCGCCGGCGTGCGGTTGCCGGGAGGACGGCATTTCAGCACGTTCGCAATGAACACGTCGCGGTCGCGTGCGAGCCCGAGTGCCGCGAGCATGTTGTCGAGCAGGCGGCCGGCCGCGCCGACGAATGGCTCGCCCTGCGCATCCTCGTCGGCGCCCGGCGCTTCGCCGACGAACATCCACGCCGCGTCCGCGGCGCCGATGCCTGGAACCGTGCGCCTGCGCGTGGCGCAGAGGCCGCAGGCACGGCACTGCGCGACGTCGTCGACGAGCGCGTCGAGCGCAAGCGCTGCAATGTGCGCGAGGCGCCGATCGCGATTCGCGTCGCGCGGTTCGTCCGCCGCCTCGTCGCCGCGCGGCGCATCCGTGCGCGTGCGCTCACGCAGCCGCCAGAGCGGCGCAATCCCCAGCTCGCGCAGCACCTCGTTGCGTGTCGGCATCAGGTGACCGATGCGGCGGACCCGCGCAGGTCGCAGCGCATCACGAGCGCGTCCTCGCGCACGCCGCCGCGCTTGTCGGCAGGGTAGTACTCGACGCGGCGCGCGATGGCGGCGAAACCCTCGGCCCGGTAGAGCGCAATGGCACCGAGGTTTCCGACGCGCACTTCGAGGAAGAGGTGCTCCGCACCGAGCTGCCTCGCGACGTCCATGAACTGCAGGAGAAGCGCGCGGCCAAGCCCGCCGCGACGCGCCTCGGGAACGACCGACAGATTGAGCAGTTGCGCTTCGCCGGGCCCGAGCATCAATACGCCGTAGGCGACGATGCGCTCGGCGCGCATGCCCACGCGCGCCGAATAGCCGGCGGCAAGCGCGTCGCGAAAGTTGCGCTCGCTCCACGGTGCCGCATGAATGCGCGCTTCGAGTGCTGCGACGACGGGCAGATCGTGCGCGGCGAGCGGACGCCAGCGCACGTGGGCAAGCGGCGTGGGTTTCGGCAGCGAGGCCACGCGTGCCGTTTCAGAGTCGAACGCCGGCCGCGCGCTCGGCGCTCGTGAGCGCGACGCGGTGGCGCACGTAGAGCGGCTGCGCCTCGTGCGCGGGCACCCCTGCGTGCGCAAGCACCCGCGGCCAAGCGCATTCGGCAACCGACTGCGCATCGGGAATGATCGCGCCATCGTACGCCGCGAGTCCGAGGCGCTCCGCGAGCCCGGAGTAGGCCGCAAAGGCGTCTCCGGCACCATGCCAGCCGCCCGCGAACGGATCCACCGCGCCGGGCTTGTCGACGGCCGGCTCGCGAACGAGCATCCACCCGTTGCGATCGCGCTCGTAGGCCGCCACGTACACCTCGTGCATCCGCGCGTCGAGGCAGGCGACGACGCGTTCCCAGCCATGCTCCCGCCATGCGGACTGCGCAATCGCCTCGAGCGTGCCCACGGCGAATACCGGCCGTTCCGCGCCGAACGCGAGTCCCTGCGCAACGGCGCAGGCGATGCGCACGCCGGTGAACGCCCCCGGACCTGCGCCAAACGCGATGCCATCGACGCTCGCGAGCGGCGTCCCGTCGCGGGTGAGGATCTCGTCGATGGCCGGCAGGATGCGCTGCGACGCCGCGGTGTCGACGCATTCGCGGATCGTGCATGCGTGCTTCCCGTCGAACAGCGCCACCGACAGCCATCGGGTGGACGTATCCAGCGCGAGGATTTTCATGCGCCCATTTTACCGATGTCACGCGTGGACGGGCGCGTACAATCCGCGCCTCTCGCCATGACCGAACTCACGATCGAATCGCTGGACCAGGAGGGCCGGGGCATCGCGCACGCCGGCGGCAAGGTGGTGTTCGTCGAAGGCGCGCTGCCCGGCGAGCGCGTCGATGCCGAAGTCGTCAGGCGCAAGCCGAGCTACGAAATTGCGCGCGTGGCCGCCGTCCATGGTGCGAGCGCGTCCCGCATTCCGCCGCGTTGCCCGCATTTCGGTGTTTGCGGCGGATGCACGCTGCAACACGCCGACGACGCATTGCAGCTCGCGGCGAAGCAGCGTGCGCTCGAAGACGCGCTGGCCCGCATCGGTCGCGTGCGTCCCGGCGTGATGCTGCCGGCGATCGCCGGCCCCGCATGGGGCTATCGCTACCGTGCGCGGCTGTCCGTGCGCGATGTGCCGAAAAAGGGCGGCGTACTGATCGGCTTTCACGAGCGCAAGTCGAGCTATGTCGCCGACATGCGCGAATGCCACGTGTTGCCGCCGAAGATCTCGGCGCTGCTGCCCGCGTTGCGGACGCTGGTCGAGTCGCTGTCGATCCGCACGCGCCTGCCTCAGATCGAGCTCGCCGTGGGCGAGCGTCTTGCGCCCCGGGCGCTCGCCGAGGTCACCGGCGGCACGGACGAGCGGCTCGTTCATGCGCTGGTGCTGCGCGTTCTCGCGCCACCCAGCGTTTCCGACGAGGCGAAGCTCGTCGCGTTCGCCGATGCGCACGACGTGGAATTCTGGCTGCAGCCGGGCGGCCCGGATACCGTGCTGCCGTTCCATCCGGCACACGCGAGTCTTGCCTACACCCTGCCGGAGTTCGACGTCGCGATACCGTTCGCGCCGACCGACTTCACGCAGGTCAACGCGTCCATCAACCGCGTGCTCGTGCGCCGCGCCGTGCAACTGCTCGATCCGCAGCCGGCGGACCGCGTCGCGGATTTTTTCTGCGGCCTCGGCAACTTCACCCTTCCGATCGCGCGTCGCGTGCGCCACGTCACGGGCGTCGAAGGCAGCAAGGCGCTGATCGCGCGCGCCACGGCCAACGCCGAGCGCAACCGACTCGCGTCGACGACCACGTTCGTCTGCGCCAACCTGTTCACGGCGACACCCGCCTTCATCGCGAGCCTCGGCGTGCTCGATCGCGTGCTGGTCGATCCGCCGCGGGAAGGCGCGGTCGCGCTCGCCAAGTCGCTACCGGGCTGCGACGACGCGCGCGCGCTGAAGCGGATCGTCTACGTCTCGTGCAATCCGGCCACGCTTGCACGCGACGCCGCCGTGCTCGTCCACGAGCGAGGGTATCGGCTTGCCGCCGCGGGTGTGGTCAACATGTT
>DASSVX010000211.1:0-2244 GCA_035705655.1 Casimicrobiaceae bacterium | reverse complement strand
ACTGGCCGGGTGCGACGATCTCGAGATAGCGCGCGAGTGTCGCGAGCAGCGCCTCGGCCTCGATGACGTGCGACAGGATGATCACGAGCAGGATCATCAGCGGCACGATCGACAGCAGCGTGTAATAGGCGACGCCACCGGCGAGCAGCAGACCCTGGTTTGCGCGGAATGCGCGCACCGTCTGCTTCAGGAAGCAAAGCGGATCGCTCGCGATCTTGCGCGCAGCGCGTGACATTCCCGGTCGCAGGGCGAGGCTCGCGAACACGTGGTCGATGCTCACATGTTCGCACGGGACCCGCTGTCGGCGCACCGCCCCGCGAGCACGTAGGACAAAGGCGCAACGCGGCGTGCGCAACGCCGGCCGTGGCTGACAGGGCCGGGCATCGGCGGTACATTCCTCCCATCCTTACGGAGGAGACGACGATGGCAGATTACGCGACCCAGAACGTTCGTACTGTAGCGTGGGTGGGCGACGGGGGCGCGGGCAAGACGTCCCTCGTCGAGGCGCTGCTCGCGAAGGCCGGCGCGATTCCTGCGCAGGGCAGCGTCGAGCGCGGCAGCACGGTCAGCGATTTCGACCCGCTCGAGAAGACGTACCAGCACTCGCTGCGCGCGTCGCTCGTGCATCTCGAAACCGACGGCACGCGCATCCACATGATCGACACGCCGGGGCTGCCCGATTTCATCGGCCAGGCGATCGGCGCGCTCGATGCGGTCGAAACCGCCGCGATCGTCGTCAACGCGTCGACCAGCGTGCAGATGATCGGTGCGCGAATGATGCAATGGGCGGCCGAGCGCAAGCTGTGCCGTCTCGTCGTCATCAACCGGATCGATGCCGAGAACGTCGACCCGCCCGCGGTGCTCGACGCGGTGCGCAACGCGTTCGGCAAGGAGTGCCTGCCGATCAATCTTCCCGCCGAGAATGGCAAGCGCGTCGTCGACTGCTTCTTCAATCCGAGCGGCGAATCCGACTTCTCTTCCGTCGAGGACGCGCACCGCGCGCTCGTCGACCAGGTCGTCGAGGTCGACGAGGAACTGATGTCGCTTTACCTCGAGCAGGGCGAGGTGGCGCCCGAGCAGCTTCATGCGCCGTTCGAGAAGGCGCTGCGCGAAGGCCATCTCGTGCCGGTCTGCTTCGTGTCCGCGCGCACCGGCGCGGGCGTTGCGGAACTGCTCGACGTTCTCGTCAAGCTCGCGCCGAATCCCACCGAGGGCAATCCGCCGCTCTTCACCAAAGGCGAAGGCGACAGCGCCACGCAATTCCATTCCGAGCCCGATCCGCGCAAGCACGTGCTCGCGCACGTGTTCAAGGTCGTCATGGACCCGTTCGTCGGCAAGCTCGGCATCTTCCGCGTGCACCAGGGCACCGTCACGCGCGACACGCAACTCTTCGTCGGCGACGGCCGCAAGTCGTTCAAGGTCGGGCACCTCTTCATGCTGCAGGGCGCGAAGTACGTCGAGATCGACCGCGCGGTGCCGGGCGACCTGGCCGCGGTCGCGAAAGTCGACGAGGTCGTCTTCGACTGCGTGCTGCACGACTCGCACGACGAGGACCAGATCCATATGCGGCCGCTCGAATTCCCGGTGCCGATGCACGGCTTCGCGATCACGCCGAAGCGGCGTGGCGACGAGCAGCGGATCTCCGACGTGCTGCACAAGATGACCGCCGAGGATCCGACGCTCGTCGTCGGACACGATCCGGTCGTGAACGAGACCGTGTTACGCGGATTGGGCGAGCTGCATCTGCGCTCGGTGTTCGAGCGGATGGCGAGCCAGTTCAAGCTCGAGGTCGAGACGCGGCCGCCGCGCGTGCCGTACCGCGAAACGGTCACGGCGAAGGCCGAAGGCCATCATCGGCACAAGAAGCAGACCGGCGGCGCCGGTCAGTTCGGCGAGGTGTACTTGCGCATCGAGCCGCTGCCGCGCGGCTCGGGCTTCGAGTTCGTCGATCAGGTGAAGGGCGGCGCCATTCCGAACACGCTGATTCCGGCGGTGCAGAAGGGCGTCGAGCAGGTGCTGCAGGCCGGGCCGGTCGCCGGCTTTCCGCTGCAGGACGTGCGCGTGACCGTCTACGACGGCAAGCACCACGACGTCGACTCGAAGGAGGTGGCGTTCGTTTCCGCCGGCCGCAAGGCTTTTCTCGATGCGCTCGCCAAGGCGAGGCCGATCGTCCTCGAGCCGATCGTCAACGTCGACATCGTCGCGCCGGAAGAGAAGATGGGCGACATCACCGGCGAGCTTTCC
>DASSVX010000210.1:0-18365 GCA_035705655.1 Casimicrobiaceae bacterium | reverse complement strand
CGGGGCGCATCGACGAGATCGTCGACGTCGACCTGCCGCGGCCGCGCACGGTCGAGACGCGCGAATCACCGCGCTTTCTCGCGCTGGTCGCGCACGTGCGGACGCTGTTCGTCCAGGCAGGAATACTGCAGGAATCGCGATAACCAACGAGGAGGAAGCAATGGCTCGAAGCATCGCCGCAGTTGCGCACACCCTGGCCGTGGCGGCGTTCGCCGCCGTCTGTTCCGGAGCCGTCTTCATCGCCGATGCGGCGGCGAAGGATCTCGTGCCGGTCAGCGTGCGGCTCGCGTTCAATTACAACGGACACCGCTCGCCGTACCTGCTCGGCGTCGACAAGGGCTTCTACGCCGACGAGGGCCTCGACGTGAAGGTGCTCGAAGGCAAGGGCGTCACGTCGTCGATGCAGCTCGTCGCAAGCAAGGACGACACGTTCGCGATCGTCGATCCGCCGTCGCTGATGCTCGGCGTTGCGCAGGGGATGCCGCTCGAGCAGGTGGTGCAGCTCTACCAGGTGAGCCCGAACGCGCTCGCGAGCTGGACGTCGGCGAACATCAGGAAGCCCGCGGACCTCGCCGGCAAGACGGTCGCCACGCTGCAGGGCGACACGACCACGACGATGCTCTATGCGCTGCTCGCGAAGAACGGCGTCGACGCGAAGCAGGTCAAGATCGTCGCGTCGGATGGCGGCACGCGCAACCAGACGTTCTTGTCGAAGCGCGCCGACGCGATCACTGGCTTCACGAACGATTCGTACCTGTCGTTGCGCGCGACCGCGGATGCGCCGATGTCGGTGTTCGCCTATTCGGACTTCGGCATCGACACGATGGGCGACGGCGTGGCCGCGCACATCGACACGATCCGCTCGAGGCCCGACGTGGTGCGCGGATTCGTCAAGGCGACGCTGCGCGCCTATCGTTACGCGCTCGAGCATCCCGACGAAGCGATCGCGTCGCTCGCGAAGCGCTCGCCCAGCATCAAGCGCGACGTCGAGATCGAGAAGCTCAAGGCGACGGCGCCGCTCCTCGAATCGGCGGATACCAGGGCGCACGGCATCGGCTACTCGAGCAAGGACAAGTGGGTGACGACGCAGCAGCTGATGCTCGAATTCGGCGGCCTCAAGAAGGCGGTTGACGACGTCGCGACGTACTACACCAATGACTTCCTCCCGAAATAGCGCGCGCGAGCATCCGGCGCGCCGGCGCATGAGCGCCGAAGGGCCGCCCCGAGGCGCGAATTCCGCCCCCGCGGGGGGCAGCGCCGCGCGTGAGCCCGATGGGCCGCCCCAAGGGCGAACAGGCGCGGGCGAAGCACGCGCATCGTCCAATCCACCGCAAGCGTGGGGGGGTCACCGAATCATCGTCGGCATCAGCGGCGCGTCGGGGACCGTCTATGGCATCCGGCTTCTCGAGGCACTGCGCGAGCTCCGGTTCGAGACGCACCTCGTGATGACGCGCTCGGCGCGCCTTGCGATGTCGTACGAGACTGCACTCAAGCCCGCCGACGTCGAGGCGCTCGCCGCGGTCAATCACCGCAACGAGGACGTCGCGGCGTCGATCTCGAGCGGCTCGTTTCGCACGCTCGGCATGGTGGTCGCGCCTTGTTCGATCCGCAGCCTGTCCGAGATCGCAACCGGCGTGACGTCGAGCCTCCTCACGCGCGCCGCCGACGTCGTGCTGAAGGAGCGGCGTCGCCTCGTGCTGATGGTGCGCGAGACTCCGCTGCACCTCGGGCACCTGCGCAGCATGGCGCAGGTCACCGAGATCGGCGCGATCGTGATGCCGCCAGTCCCGGCGCTCTACAATCGGCCGCAATCCGTCGACGACATCATCGATCACAGCGTCGGACGCGTGCTCGATCTGTTCGGCATCGACAACACGCTGGTGCGCCGCTGGGGAGAAGCGGACGGCGAGCCGCGCGATCCCGCCGTGACGGGGCGAAAGGCATGACGATCGCCAATGCCGCCGCGCCGCGCGCCGGATCGCGGCCGACGCTCACGCTGGGCGCGTCGCCGGTGACGCTCGGTGATCTGCGCCGCATCTACCGCGACGAAGTCGATGTCGCCATCGATGACGCAGTCGTGATTCCGGCGCTTGCCGCGTCGCAGGCGATCGTGCAGCGGATCGCCGACGGCGCCGACGCGGTGTACGGCATCAACACGGGATTCGGCAAGCTTGCGCAGACGCGCATCGCGCACGAGCGCCTTGCCGAGTTGCAGCGCAATCTCGTCCTCTCGCACAGCGCGGGCGTCGGTGCCGCGCTTGCGCCGGGTGTCGTGCGGCTCGTCCTCGTCACCAAGGCGATCGGCCTCGCCCGCGGCTTTTCGGGCGTGCGTCCCGAAATCGTTCGCGCGTTGCTCGCGCTCTTCAATGCCCGCGTGCTGCCGCGCATTCCGTGCAAGGGATCGGTCGGCGCGTCGGGCGACCTCGCGCCCCTCGCGCATCTCGCCCGCATCCTGATCGGCGAGGGCGAGGTTGGCGCCGGCGACGAAGCGGTCACGGCCGCCGAGGGCCTGCGCCGCGCCGGCGTTGCGCCGCTCGTGCTCGGGCCGAAGGAGGGGCTCGCGCTGCTGAACGGCACGCAGGTATCGACGGCGCTCGCACTCGCCGCGCTGTTCGACGCGGAGAACGTGTTCGCCGCCGCGCTCGTCGCGAGCGCAATGTCGCTCGAGGCGATCAAGGGCTCGGTGCGTCCGCTCGATGCGCGAATTCACGCCGCGCGCGGGCAGCCCGGCCAGATCGACGTCGCCGCCGCCTTGCGGGCACTCCTCGACGGCAGCGCGATCGTGCCGTCGCACGCGAACTGCGGCCGCGTCCAGGATCCCTATTCGATTCGTTGCGTGCCGCAGGTGATGGGTGCGTGCCTCGACAACATGCGGCATGCAGCGCGCGTGCTCGAGATCGAGGCGAACGGCGCATCCGACAATCCGCTGGTCTTCGCCGACACGGCAGAAGTCGTCTCCGGCGGCAACTTCCACGCCGAGCCCGTGGCATTCGCGGCGGATATCCTCGCGCTCGCGATCGCCGAAATCGGCGCGATCTCCGAGCGGCGCGTCGCACTGCTTATCGATGCGACGCTGTCCGGGCTGCCGCCGTTCCTCGTGCGCGAGGGCGGCATCAATTCGGGCTTCATGATGCCGCAGGTGACGGCCGCGGCACTCGCCTCGGAAAACAAGTCGCTTGCGCATCCGGCAAGCGTCGACAGCCTGCCCACCTCGGCGAATCAGGAAGATCACGTCTCGATGGCGACGTTTGCCGCGCGGCGGCTTCGCGACATGCTCGAAAACACCGCGGTCATCGTCGGCATCGAGGCGATGGCGGCGGCGCAGGGCATCGATTTCCTGCGGCCGCTGCGAAGCTCGGACGAGATCGAGCGTGAATTTGCGCACATCCGCTCGCATGTTGCGTTCCTCGCGCACGACCGGCATTTCGCGCCGGACATCGACGCGATGCGGGGCTGGGCGTTGCGCGACGAATGGCCGCTTGCGGTCACCGCCGTGCTGCCGAGCCGCGTACGCCGATGAACTCGACCCCTGACCCGTCTCGCTCGCGCTCGGCTCCCTCTCCCAGCGAGCAGGGGGAGGGTGAGGGGAGAAGCGCCGAGGGCGTCTGGCATCGATTGCGCGTCATCGACAGCACGCTCGACGACCGGGCGATCGCATCATCGACGAACATGGCGGTCGTGGTGCGCGACGGCGGCATCGCATGGATCGGCGCCGCGGCGGCGCTGCCGCGCGAGTTCGACGCGATGCCGCGCCACGAGGGTGGCGACGCGCTCGTGACGCCGGGACTCGTCGACTGCCACACGCATCTCGTCTACGGCGGCGATCGTGCGCACGAATTCGGCCTGCGTCTGGCGGGCGCGAGCTACGCCGCGATCGCGGCGCGCGGCGGCGGCATCGCGTCGACCGTGCGCGCGACGCGCGAGGCGAGCGAGGACGCGTTGTTCGAAGCCGCGTCGGCGCGGCTCGCCGCACTTCTCGCGGACGGCGTTTGCGCGATCGAGATCAAGTCCGGCTACGGGCTCGACCTCGCCAACGAGCGCAAGCAATTGCGCGTGGCGCGCCGGCTCGCCGACGCCTGGGGCGTCACGGTGAAGGCGACGTTTCTCGGCGCGCATGCGGTGCCGCCCGAGTTCACCGGACGAAGCGACGCCTACATCGACTGCGTGTGCAACGACATCCTTCCGGCGCTCGCCGCCGAGGGGCTCGTCGACGCCGTCGATGCGTTCTGCGAGACGATCGCGTTTTCGCCGGCGCAGGTCGAGCGCGTGTTCGACGCCGCGGTGAGTCTCGGGCTGCCGGTGAAGCTGCACGCCGAGCAGCTTTCCGACTCGGGCGGTGCAGCGCTCGCCGCGCGCTACCGCGCGCTTTCCGCCGATCATCTCGAGCACCTGTCGCAGGCAGGCGTCGACGCGATGCGCGACGCGGGCAGCGTCGCCGTGCTGCTTCCCGGCGCGTTCTACATGCTGCGCGAAACGCAATTGCCGCCCATCGACGCATTGCGCGAGGCCGGCGTGCCCATCGCGATCGCGACGGACCACAATCCCGGCACCTCGCCGCTCCTTTCGCTGCTGCTCGCCATGCACATGGCGTGCACGCTGTTCCGCCTGACGGTGCCGGAAATGATCGCGAGCGTCACGCGGCATGCGGCGCGCGCGCTCGGCCTTTCGTCGACGCACGGCACGCTCGGCGTCGGCCGCCCCGCCAACTTCGTGCTGTGGGACATTCGGACGACCGACGAGCTCGCCTACTGGCTGGGGCGCCGGCCGGTCGCCGCGATCGTGCGCCAGGGCCGCATCGCATCGCGCGCCTGACCGACACCTCTTCAGTCAACCATTCGAGGAACGCGATGGAAGCGTCAATGCGGGAGTACATGGAAGCGCTTCGGGCGCGCGGCGAACTGCTCGAGGTGACGCGCGAGGTGCATCCGAAGCACGAGCTTGCGGCCGTCACGTCGGCAGCGCATCGGCGGTGGGGCAAGCCGATCCTCTTTCACCGCGTCGGTGGCACGGCGTTGCCGGTGCTGACGAACATCTACGGCTCGCGCGGGCGCCTGGCGGAAATTCTGGGCATCGCGCCCGACGAGTTCTGCCGCAAGTGGAACGACCTTGCGAGCGTCGCCGGCACGCGCGACGTCGCGCTGCGGCCCGCCTTGCGTCCGACCGGCAATCTCGTCGACTGCAAGGTCTCGGACCTGCCGCTGATCACGTATTCGGAGCGCGATGCGGCGCCGTATTTCACGTCGGCGATGTTCCTCGCGCACGAGCCGGAAACCGGCGTGCGCAACCTGTCGTTCCATCGCTCGATGTTCGTCAGCGACGACGAGTTGCGCTGCCGGCTCGCCCCGCGCCACCATCTGACGATGTACCACGAGAAGGCGGAGAAGATGGGCCGCCCGCTCGAGGCGGCGATGCTGATCGGGCCGCCGCCGACGGCGTTCCTGACGGCCGCGTCGCCGCTCCCCTACGATGCCGACGAGCTCGAGGTCGCCGCGAAGCTCGCCGGCGAATCGATCGAAATGCGGCCGTGCAGGCATATCGACATGATGGTGCCCGCGTCGACCGAGATCGTGATCGAGGGCCGGTTCCTGCCGAACGTGCGCCGCGACGAGGGGCCCTTCGGCGAATTCATGGGTTACTACACGCCGGTGGGCCAGAACGCGGTGTTCGAGGTGCTTGGCGTCACGCGGCGCGCCGACGCGATCTTCCACAGCATCCTGTGCGGCTCGTCGGAGGAAGTGCTGACGCTCGAGCTGTCGGTCGCCGCGAACATCTTCCAGCGGATCAACGCGGTGCTGCCCGGGATCGTCGATGTCACCTGCCATCCGTTCGTCACCAACGTCGTCGTCAAGATACGCCCGCAATACGAGGGCCACGCGCGCCAGGTCGTGCTCGCGGTCTTCGGCGCCGAGCCCACGTGGGCCAAGATGTGCACGGTCGTCGACGAGGACGTTGACATCTACGACGTGGAGGACGTCATGTGGGCGGTGCTCACGCGTTCGCGTCCCGACAAGGATACGATCGTGATTCCCGACACACCGTCGTTCTACCGCGACGCGTACAAGGACCACTGGGGCCGGATGGGGATCGACGCGACCGCGCCGTTCGACCGGCGCAAGGATTTCGAGCGCAAGCGCATCCCCGGCGCCGATAGCGTCGATCTTTCGGCATACTTCGGCAGCGCAGGCTGATTCGTTCTCGGCGTCGCACGTCGTAGACCGTTCCCTCGTCATCGCTCGATCACCCAACGGAGAACCCGCATGAAGGTCCGCATGGTCGTTTCCGCCATCGTCGCGCTTTGCGCCGTCGTATGCGCAAGCCAGGCACCCGCGCAGGCGCAGGCGCCGCTCAAGAAGATCACGTTCCTCACGAATTACACGTTCCACGGCCGGCATTCGCCGTTCTTCGTCGGCCTCGACAAGGGGTATTACCGCGACGCAGGCTTCGACATCGAGATCGCGCCGGCGACGGGGAGCGGCTTCGTCATCACCGCCGTCGACACCGGCAAGGCCGACTACGGCATGGCGGAGGCGGGCCCCGTGGTGCAGGCGGTGGCCAAGGGCGCGAAGGTGAGGAGCTTCATGGTGTTCACCGACATCAGCACGTCGGGGCTTGCATCGCTCAAGCCGTACAACACGCTCGAATCGCTGAAGGGCCAGCGAATCGCGGCGTCGCAGACCGACAGCGCACGCGTGATCCTGCCGATCCTGCTCGATCGCGCGAAAATCGATCCCGCATCGATCCAGTGGCTCGCCGCCGACCCGGGCGTCTACTCGTCGCTGCTGCTGTCGGGGCAGACCGATCTTTTCACCGCGTCGATCGACGGCGACATCCCGGCGCTCGAGAAGATCGCCGAGCCGCGCGGCAAGAAGGTCTACTTCGCGCCGTTCGCCGACTGGGGTTACGACGTGTTCGGCTACTTCCTGATCGCGAAGGACACGACGCTCGCGAGCGATCCGGGCGCTGCGAAGCGATTCGCCGAGGCGACGCGCAAGGCGGTGGACTACTCGGTCGCGCATCCCGAGGAGACGGCGAAGATCATGGTCAAGCACAATCCCGCGCTCAACTACGACACGACGCTCGCGCAATGGCGCCAGACGATCAAGTCGATCGAAACGCCCTACGTGAAGAAGAACGGCTATGGTGTTGCAACCGACGAGCGCATGCAGCGAACGATCGACCTCGTCAAGACCGCGATGAAGCTCGACACGAAGCTCGACGCGAGGGATCTCTACACGCCGGTGCTGTCGGGGCACTGAACGGTGTCGGTCGCGCTGGAGCTCGTCGAGGTCCGCAAGTCGTTCGGCACCGGGGTTGCGGTCGAGCGTGCGGCCTTCGCCGTCGAAGGCAACGAGTTCGTGTCGATCGTGGGCCCCAGCGGATGCGGCAAGTCGACGCTGCTGCGGATGGTGGCGGGGCTCGTTGCGCCAAGCGGCGGGCGCATCACGGTGGCCGGCAAGGCCGTGTCCGGGCCGATCGAGAACGTCGGCATGGTCTTCCAGTCGCCGGTGCTTCTGCCCTGGCGGACGACGCTTGCGAACATCCTGTTCGTCGCCGAGGTGGCAGGCCGCAAGGCGCCGGCGCACCGCGAACGCGCGCTCGAGCTGATTGCGCTCGCCGGCCTCGGCGGCTTCGAGAATGCGCTGCCGCACGAGCTCTCGGGCGGCATGCAGCAGCGCGCGGCGATCTGCCGTGCGCTGCTGATGAACCCGCCGCTGATCCTGATGGACGAGCCGTTCGGCGCGCTCGACGTCATGACGCGCGAGCGGATGGCGTTCGAGCTGCAGAAGATCTGGGCCGCGAATCGCAACACGGTGCTGTTCGTCACGCACAGCATCACCGAGGCGGTGCTGCTGTCCGACACGATCGTCGTGATGACGCCGCGACCCGGCCGCATCCAGGATATCGTGAAGGTGGACCTGCCGCGGCCGCGCGACGTGAAAGTGCTCGAGCACCCGCGATTCATCGCGTTGTCGGCACGGGTTCGCAACGGCATTGGACAGGGGCCGGAGACGACTTTCATGGGGTCAGAGACGACTTTCATCGAACCGTCGAGCTACGATGAGCAGCATGCGGAAAGTCGTCTCTGACCCCCGATTGACAGCATGCGGAAAGTCGTCTCTGATCCCACTTCGGTTGTCGCGCCGCTGCGGTCCGTGACGGCGCTCGTCGCGTTCCTGCTCGCGTGGCAGTTCCTGGTGCCGCTCGTGAACATCCCCGATTACGTGCTGCCGCTGCCGTCGGCGATCGCGAGCCGCTTCGCCGAGACGTTCATGCTGCAGGTCGCGAGCCTCGCCGTGACGGCGATGACCACGCTCGCGGGGCTTGCGATCGCGCTGGTCGTCGGCGTGTTGCTCGCGCTGCTCGTCGTCTACGTCGAAGGCGTGAAGAGCGTGATCATGCCCTTTCTCGCCGCGTTCAACAGCATCCCGAAGATCGCGATCGCACCGCTTTTCGTCATCTGGTTCGGACTGGGCGTCGAATCGAAGATCCTGCTCGCGTTCCTGCTCGCGCTGTTTCCGATTTTCGTCAACTCGATGACGGGGCTCGGTGAAATCGAGCCCGATATCCTCGATCTCGCCCGGCTCGCCGGGGGATCGCGCTACCGCGTGTTCACGATGGTGCGGCTGATGCACGCAACGCCGTACATCACCGACGCGCTGAAGGTCGCGTTTCCGCTCGCACTCGTCGGGTCGATCGTCGGCGAGTTCATCGGCGGCAACCGCGGCATCGGCCAGCTCGTGCTTTCGGCACAGTTCAATCTCGACACCGCGCTCGTGTTCGCCGCGCTGCTGTCGATCACGCTGTTCACCACGGCCGGCATCGGCCTCATCACGCTGTTCGAGCGTCGCTTCCTCAAGTGGCGTCCGTCGCAGCACCGGCGCTGATCCCGGCGGCCTTGCGGAATTCGACGCCGTCGGCGTGCAGCACGCCGTCACAAAGCTCGCCGCTCGCCTCGTAGCCGGTGGCCGGATCGCGAAAGTGGACGCGCGATCCGTCGCTTCGCCATACGCCGTGAAACGTGCGTGCGCTACCCGCACGAGCCTCGTCGAACGTGCCGTCCGCTTTCAGATCCACGCGCATCCGGCCATCGCTCGACAGCCAGACACCGACGACGTCGCTCGCCGCGCCGGTCATGGCATCAATGCGCGCCCGCCGCCGCTTCACCGGCCCCCGCCGCACCCTTGGCGGGGCGCGCAAGCCACACGACGCCGATCAGCGCCACGAACAGCAGCGCCGAAACGTAGAACACGTCGTTGGCGGACAGCATGAACGCCTGCTGGTCGACGAGGCGGTTGAGCGCCGCGTAGCCCTGCTCGGGCGTGAGCCCGTTGGCATGCATCGCCGCGAGCGCCTGCGTCGTCGCCGGATTCGCTTCCGTGAGCCGCTCGACGATCTGCGCGTGATGCAGCGTCGCGCGATGGTCCCAGAACGTCGTGGCGATCGACGTGCCGAACGAGCCCGCCGTGATGCGTGCGAAGTTGAAGAGACCAGAGGCGGACGGAATCCGGTTGGGCGGGAGCCCCGACAGGCTGAGCGACACGAGGGGGATGAAGAAGATCGCCACCGCCGCGCCCTGGATGATCGTCGGCACCATCAGCGTCCACAGATCGGCGGACGTGTTGAACTTCGAGCGCATGTAGAGAACGAGCGCGAAGATCAGGAACGCGCCGGTGGCAAAAAGACGCGGATCGACCCGGTTCACCGTCCTGCCCACGAACGGCGTCAGCAGGATCGCAAGCAACCCGACCGGCGCCAGCACGAGGCCGGCCTCCGTTGCCGTGTAGCCCATGTATTGCTGCAGCCACAACGGCAGCAGCACGACGTTGCCGAAGAACGCGCCATACGCAAGCGACATCGCGAGCGAGCTCGTCCAGAAATTGCGCCGGCCGAAAAGGCGCAGATCCACGACCGGATGCTCCTCGGTCAGCTCCCATACGACGAACAGTGCGAAGCCGACGAGCGCCGCGATGCCGAGGATCGTGATCTCGGTCGACCCGAACCAGTCGAGATCCTTCCCTTTGTCGAGCATGATCTGCAGCGCGCCCACCCACAGCACGAGGAGACCGAGGCCGATCGCGTCGATCGGCAGCTTCGCGGTCGGAGTCTCGCGCGGACGATAGATCATCCACGTGACCGCCACGGCGGCGAGGCCGACGGGAATGTTGATGTAGAAGATCCACGGCCACGCGATGTTGTCGGTGAGGAAGCCGCCCAGCACGGGCCCCACGACGGGCGCGACGAGCGTCGTGATGCCCCACAGCGCCAGCGCGGTTCCCGCCTTCGCCTTCGGATAGCTCGACAGCAGCAGCGATTGCGACAGCGGAATCATCGGCCCGGCCACCGCGCCCTGCACCACGCGAAACGCAATCAGCAGGCCGAGCGTCGGTGCGAGCGCGCACAGGAACGACGCAAGCACGAACAGCAGCACCGAGCCGACGAAAAGCCGAACCTGCCCGTAGCGTTGCGTAAGCCACCCGGTGAGCGGCAGCGAGATCGCGTTGGCGACGCCGAACGACGTGATCACCCACGTTCCCTGGTCGGGCGACACGCCGAGATCGCCGGCGATGGCCGGGATCGACACGTTGGCGATCGACGTGTCGAGCACGTTCATGAACGTCGCGAGCGACAGCGCGACGGTGCCGAGCGCGAGCGTTGCGCCCGACAGCGGTGCCGGCTCGTGGGAGGCGGGCGCGGCTGGCGCCGGCGTGCGCCGCGATTGCGGATCCGTGGTGGAAAGGGCGCGGCTCATACGCGGTCGCGCGGTCGATTACGGCCTCGACACCGCCAGCTGGCGCGCAGCGGAGGCCGCTGCGCCGGCGCGCGCAACGTGCGCCGTGGCGACCGACGCTGCGCGCTCGCTCGCCGAATCACGCTCGTTGGCGGCGATGATCGCGTGCACGCGCTTCGCGGCGGCGGCATCGACGCTGTCGTACATGTCGGTGGAATGGCCGGTCGTCGCCCGGGCAATCTGCGGCAGCCGATCGCCGCCGCGCTGATGCGTGTCGACCTCGACCTGCATCGACAATCCGATCTGCAGCGGATGCGCGGTCAGCTCCTGCGCGTCGAGCGCGACGCGCACCGGTACGCGCTGCACGATCTTGATCCAGTTGCCGGTGGCGTTCTGGGCCGGCAGCAGTGCAAAGGCCGAGCCGGTGCCCGCACCGAATCCCACGACGGTGCCGTGATAGCGCACCTTGCCGCCGTAGAGATCGGCGGTCAGCGTTGCTGGCTGGCCGATGCGCATCGTCGCGAGCTGCGGCTCCTTGAAATTCGCGTCGACCCACACCTGGTCGAGCGGCACGATCGCCATCAATGGCGCCCCCGGGGCCACGCGCTGTCCGAGCTGCACCGCGCGTTTGGCGACATAGCCCGATACCGGGGCCGGCAGCGCGGTGCGCGCGACGTCGAGATAGGCGTCGTGGACCTGTGCGGCGGCAGCGAGCACGTCGGGATGATTCTCGACGCTCGTGCGATCGACGCGCGCCTGGTTCGCGGCGAGCTCCTGCTGTGCGGCGCTGAGCGACGCCTTCGCGCCGGTCAACGCGTCGCGCGCGTGCTGCAGCTCTTCGCCCGACACCGCGCCCGAGCGCGCAAGCCGCTCGCGGCGGTTCAGGTCTTCGCTGGCGCGCGCGAGCTCGGCGTTGCGCATGTCGACGTTCGCCTTGAGCTGCGCCGTCGTCGCAAAGAGACCGCGCACGTCGCGAACGGTCTTCGCGAGCTTTGCATCGGCCTGTTCGAGCGCGATCTTCGCATCGGCCGGGTCGAGCTCGACGAGCGTCGAGCCGGCCTTGACGAACTGCGTGTCGTCGGCGGCGATCCGGACGACGGTGCCGGCGATCTGCGGCGTGATCTGCACGACGTTGCCGCTGACGTACGCATCATCGGTCGACTGCTCGTAGCGCAGCACGAGCGCCCAGTACGCTCCATAGGCGATGCCGATCAGCGCGAAAGCACCCGCGACAATCGCGAGCCATCGCTTGCGTGCGCCGTTCGCGGCGGATCGGGAAGTGGGTTTGGCGTCGCTCATCTTGGATTCCCTGTCGTCATCGAGACCTGCGCCGGTTCGGGCTCGTAGCCGCCGCCGAGCGCACGCACGAGGTTGATCGAAAGCTCGAGCGCGCGGGCGGAAAGGTCGGCGTCGAGGCTTTGCTGGGCAAGCATCGGTTGTTCGGCGGACAGCACCTGCAGGTAGTTCCCGATGCCTTCCCGATAGCGGATCAGCGCAAGGTCGTAGGCTTCGCGCGTCGTCGCCGCGGCGTCGCGCTGCTGCCTGCGCTGCTCGTCGAGACTTCTAAACGACACGATCTGGTCGACGACCTCGCGCATCGCGTCGGCGAGGGTCTGGTTGTATTGGTCGACGGCGACGTCGTGGTCGGCGTCCTTCGCCGCGAGTTGGGCACGCAGCCGGCCCGCGTCGAACACCGGGAGCGTCACCGCCGGACCCGCACCCAGCATGCGGCTCGCGGCGGTCAGCAGGCTCGCGCCGCCGAGGCTCTGCAATCCGACGAAGGCCAGCAGATTCACGTCGGGGTAGAACTCGGCCTTCTGCGATTCGACATTCTTGCTCGCCGCCTCGATCCGCCAGCGCTGCGCAACGATGTCGGGCCGGCGGCCGAGCAGTTCCGCAGGGAGGCGCGACGGCAACGCGATGGCGGCAAGCGCGGTGGCGGCGGGCCGCGCGATGGCAAGGCCCCGATCGGGGCCCGCGCCCAGCAGCGCGGCGATCTGATTGCGCGCAAGGCCGATGCGCTCATCGAGTGCAGCGATTTCTTCGCGCGTCGCGGGCAGCGCCGCTTCGGCCTGCTTGACCTCCAGGCGCGAGTCGAGGCCGGCGGCATTGCGGTCGCGGGTGAGCGCGACGACCTTTTCGCGCGCGGCGAGCGTTGCCTGCGCGACGTCACGCTGCAGGTACGCGCGCTGCAGTTGCACATACGCCTGCGCCACACCGGTCGACAATTGCAGCCGTGCCGCGTGCGCGTCGATCTGCGCGGCGCGCGCGCTGCCGAGCGCCGCCTCGTACGCGGAGCGGTTCTTGCCCCACACGTCGGGATCCCATGACAGCGCGAGCTGCATCTGGTTCAGCGTCAGCGTCGTGCCGCCGAACGGCGGCGGGACGAGCCCGTGCTCGGAAAAGTGCTCGCGGGTGCTCGATGCACTTGCGTCGATCCGCGGTGAAAGCGCGCTTCGGCCCGCATCGGCGACGGCGAGCGCCTTGCGGGTGCGCGCGGCCGCCACGTCGAGCGTCGGACTGTGTGCAAGCGCTTCGTCGATCAGCGCGTCGAGCTGCGGATCGCCATACGCCTTCCACCAGTCGGCTTTCGGCCATGCGGCACTGCTGGTCGAGACGGCAGAGAGCGCGTGCTGCGACGCGAGCTCGTTCGCGTTGCGTGATTGGGCCTGCGGCGCGATACCGCTCATGCTTGCGCAGCCGGCGAGCAAGGCGCAAGCGCAGGCGCAGGCAAGGGCGGCGCGCGTGATCGGGAGGGTCATGGTTTTGTTCGGGAGGTTCGAAACCGGTGGAACTATTTGCTTGGGCGGTTGATGCCCAGGCAACCATCGGCCGAAAAAAAATCAGCGATTCGCGAGCATTCGATGCAGCAGCGATTCGAGGGCGTGCGCATCGTCCTTGCTGAAGCCGCGCAGAAACTGCGCCTGCACGCGGTCCTTGGCGGAAACGAGTTGCGGGAACAGCGCCTTGCCGGCGACGGTGAGCTCGAGATTCATCGCGCGCCGGTCATCGGGATGCGGAACCCGGCGAACGAGGCCCTTCTGCTGCAGCCGGTCGATCATCCGGGTCATCGCGCCCGGATCGTACGAGATCGACTTGCACAGGCCGGCGGCGGAGTCGGCTTCGCGGTTGGCGACGGACGAGAGCACGAAGAGCTGCGGCGCCGAAATGTCGAAGGGGGCGAGCTCTCGATCCAGCGCATCCACCAGCTCGACGCGGATGCGGTTGACAAGGCGCAGGATGCCGTGCCGCGGTTTCGTGTCGGGCAGGTCGGAGACAGCGGCGGTGTCGATTGCAGGTGTCATGGCATGAATATAGATGCCTAAGCAGTCATTGTCAAGGCTGCTATTCGGGCGGCATTCCGCGCGCTGCGCTCGCTACCCCGGGCCGCCCGCGGCTGCCCCGGGGCGCTGCTAGACTGTGCCCCGTTTCGAGGGGCTCACGGGGTCGCAATGGTGCAAAGACTCGAGCGTCGGCGGCGGACGCGCTCGCGATGAGCGCCGCGGCGAAGCCGCAAGCGTGGGGGGATCGTGCAAGCGCCGCCGCCGTTCCGCGGCGCCTTCGCCGGGTGCTGTCGCTCGATGACTTCGAGGCGGCGGGCCGGCGTCATCTGCCGCGACCCGTATTCGGTTACGTCGCCGGCGCCGTCGAAACCGACTGGTCGCTCGCCGACAATCGGGCGGCGTTCGCCGAATTCGGCTTTTTGCCGCGCATGCTCGTCGACGTGTCGCAGCGGTCGGCGCAGACGACGCTGCTCGGACATGCGTATTCCGCGCCGTTCGGAATCGCGCCTCTCGGCATCAGCGCGCTCTACGCATATCGCGGCGACCTCGTGCTCGCCAGCGCGGCCGAGCGGGCGAACGTTCCGATGATCATGAGCGGATCGTCGCTGATCCGTCTCGAAGAGGTGGTTTCGGCCTGTCCGTCGGCGTGGTTCCAGGCCTACCTGCCGGGCGACGTGCCGGCGATCGACGCGCTGGTCGAGCGCGTCGGCCAGGCCGGGTTCCGCACGCTCGTCGTCACCGTCGATTCGCAGGTGGCCGGCAACCGGGAGAACAATATCCGGACCGGCTTTTCGACGCCGCTGCGGCCGACGTTGCGTCTCGCGTGGGACGGGCTCACGCATCCGCGCTGGCTCTTTGGCACGTTCCTGCGCACGCTCGGCCGGCACGGGATGCCGCATTTCGAGAACAACTTCGCGACACGCGGCGCGCCGATCCTGTCGGCGTCGGTGTTGCGCGACTATTCCGACCGCGGAAACCTGCATTGGGAGCATTGGCGCAGGGTCCGCCGGATGTGGAACGGCAGGCTGGTGATCAAGGGCGTCCTCGACAAGGCCGACGCCACGCTCGCGCGCGACGCAGGCGCCGACGGCATCATCGTTTCCAATCATGGCGGGCGGCAACTGGACGGCGCCGTGGCCGCGCTGCGCGTGTTGCCGGGCATCGTCGCTGCATGTCCCGACGTTCCGGTGATGCTCGACGGGGGCGTGCGTCGCGGCACCGACGTCCTGAAGGCACTCGCGCTCGGCGCGAAATTCGTGTTCGCCGGCCGGCCGTTCGGTTATGCGGCGGCGATCGGCGGCGAGGCGGGCGTTGCGCATGCCATCGCGCTTCTGTCCGCGGAGATCGAGCGCGACATGGCAATGCTCGGCATCAACGAACTTGCCGAGCTCGGTCCCGAACGGCTGCTGCGCGTTGGCGGCCGCGCGCTCGATTAGGTCCGCGTTGCCATCCCTACGCCACGCGGCGTCGCGCGGTCGCATTTGCATGACCCGACAATTGCGAATGCAGCCGGCGCTCCGGCGGCGCAGTTGTCCGCATCAATAAAAATCTCGCGTTGCATGCGAACTGCGATCGACGCCTCGATCTCTAATGAACGCGATTCCTCTCGCGGAAGTCCGGGCGCATCCGAAGCCATCGATAAGGAAAGGTGACGAATCATGAAGCGCATTCCCCTCGGCAGCCTGTTGGCCATCACGTTGTGCGCACTGTTGTCCGCCTGTGCCTCGACGACCACCCGCGTCACCACCGATTCCGATGCCTACAAGACGATGGCGCGGAGCCAGCAGTGGTGGTGCTCGCAGTTCGGCTGCGGATGCTCGATCGACGGCCAGCAGGCGACGTGCGCACTCGTCTCGACCTGCATCAACACCGGAAGCTGCAAGACGGCGACGCAGTAGTACCCGGCACACCACGCGGCAAGCCCACGAGTCACGGCGGCTCGTGGATGCTTGCCGCGCGTGTTTCGCGTCGGTCGGCGGACCGCGGCGGGGTGTGGTCAAATCGGACCGATGGACCTCGCCGCCTTTCTCGCCCATCACGGCATCGACGCGAAGCGCTTCGAGCATTCGCCGGTGATGACGGTCGAGGAATCGAAGCGGCTGGTGCCGGACCTTCCAGGCGCCAAGACGAAAAACCTGTTCCTGCGCGACAAGAAGGGTGCGCGGCACATCCTGCTGACCGTTGCCCATGACGTCGCCGTCGATCTCAATTCGCTCGGACTCCTGCTCGGTACCGGCCGCCTCGGGTTTGCTTCGCCCGAGCGCCTGCGCAAATACCTCGGTGTAGCGCCGGGCGCAGTCAGCCTGCTCGCGCTCGCGAACGATACCGCGCACGCCGTCGAATTCGTCCTCGACCGGCGGCTGTGGGATGCCGACGCCGTGCAGGCGCATCCGCTGGTGAACGACGCCACGATGGTGCTTCCGCACACGCAACTCGAGCGTTTCCTCGCGGCAACCGGACACGCTGCTCAGATCGTCGACGTGCCCGGACGGCGTGAATCCTAGGGTCGCCATCCGGGATTGGCGAGGTGCCAGGCGAGATGCAGCGCGAAGCCGCTGAACAGGATCACCCACAGCCACCAGAACAGCCGGATGATCGCCGTCTCGGACGCATGCGCCGAGGGTGCATTGACGAGCATCGGGTAAGGGTCGCCGGCAACATTCCGGGTGCGGACGTATTGCGCGATCAAGGTTTGGTCGCGCCGCGACAGCACGCCGTATTGCTGCTGGTACGTCGCGAAGTGGTCGTCGGGGAAGCGCTGCTGCCACTCGCGCTCGATCAGCAGCAGCCGCGTATTGGCCGTATCGACGAACGCGCGGCCGCGCCGGTCGAGCCGCATGAAATAGAATGAAATGAACAGCGGCGGAATCGGCACCACGGCGAGGGTCGCGATCGTGACGAGCGAGAACACGGTAGCGGCGTCCTTCGCCACCAGCCCGAACACCGCCAGAAACGCCGTCTGGATCGTGAGGAAATGTGCAAACCGCTGCTGCTTCAGCGTCTCGTAGAACTTGAGCAGATCGAGGTTGGCTTTCCATTCCTCCAGCAATCGCGTATCGCTCCCTGCCATGCGCGCCCTCCCTTTCGTGGCGCATGATCATAGCGCCGATCGACGCCAGCGCCCGGGTACTTTCTGCGGCAAACCTCATGCGAGTAAGGAACGAGTGATGAATGAATCGAGTGAAGCGGGCGGTGATTTCCGCGAGCACCTGATCCGCTACGGCGGCGACGCCTATCCCGAGATCGTCGAGAAGGCGCAGGGCTCCTGGGTCGTCGACGCCACGGGCCGCAGGATCCTCGATTTCACATCCGGCCAGATGTGCGCCACGGTCGGCCACAATCATCCGAACATCGTCGCGGCGATCAAGCGCAGCTGCGACAATGCATTGCACCTCTTTTCGGGCATGATTCCGAGAAGCGTCGTGCAACTCGCCGACGCCCTCGCGAAGATCCTGCCCGCGCCGCTCAAGAAGTCGCTGTTCCTGAACACCGGGAGCGAGAGCAACGAGGCGGCGATCAAGATGGCGAAGCTCTACACCGGGGGCTTCGAGGTCGTCGGCCTCGGCGGCTCCTGGCACGGCGTCACCGGCAATGCGGGCGGCGTTTCCTTCGCCAGCGATCGCAAGGGCTACGGACCGGGGATGCCCGGCACGTACGTGATTCCCGAGCCGAACGCGTATCGCTGTCCGGTGAGGCACTGCCGCGACAAGTGCGACCGCACCTGCATGAAGGTCGGCTTCGAGCTGTACGACATGCAGTCGAGCGGCGCACGCGCGGCGGTCATCGCCGAACCGGTGATCAGTGCCGGCGGTGTGATCGTGCCGCCCGAAGGCTATTTCGACGCGCTGCAGCAGGAAGCGTGCAAGCGCAACATGCTGCTGATCTTCGACGAGGCGCAGACGGCGTTCGGACGCCTCGGTCACTGGTTCGCGGCGTCGCAGCTCGGCGTCACGCCCGACCTGATGACCGTGTCGAAGACGCTCGGTGGCGGCGTGCCGCTGGCTGCGGTGATCACCAACGACGAGATCGAAGCCACGTGCCATCGTCGCGGCTTCGCGTTCTATACGTCGCACGTATCCGATCCGCTGCCATCGACGGTCGGCCTCGCGGTGCTCGAGACGGTCGCGCAGGAGAACCTGCTCGCGCGAAGCCGCGAGATGGGCGACTACCTCGCCGCGCGCCTCACGGAGCTCGAGGCGCGCCGCCGCGCGGAGCAAGTACGACGTGACGAGCTCAAGCAGGCCATCTCCGCGAGTGGCGGTGACCGCCTCCAGCGGCTCCGGGCCGACGTCGCAGCGAAGACGGTGGACAAGGAGGCGCGCGCGGCGAAGGCGGACCAGTACGACAGCTTC
>DASSVX010000209.1:0-9681 GCA_035705655.1 Casimicrobiaceae bacterium | reverse complement strand
CGTTTCCTGGTCGCCGATGTCGCTCGTCACGCCAAGGCATTCGAGCGTCTCGGCGAGCTTTCGCGCATAGGCGGGGCTCGCGCGGTCGCGCTCTTCGCGGGCCACCGGAATGATCCGCTGCACGGCGGCCGGACGCTGCGACATGACGACGATCACGTCGCCGAGGGCGATCGCTTCGGGCACGTCGTGCGTCACGAACAGCACCGTCGGCCGGTTGAGCTTCAGCAGGGTCTTGAACTCCTGCTGCAGCTTGAGCCGCGTGAACGCATCGACCGCGGCGAACGGCTCGTCGAGCAGGAGCAGGCGCGGTCGAAGCGCGAGTGCGCGCGCGATGCCCACGCGCTGCGCCATGCCGCCGGACAGGTGGCTCGGATAGGCGTCCTTGAACTCGGCCAGGCCCACGGTCTCGAGGAATTCGTCGGCGATGCGTCGCGCATCGCGGCGGGGGTGTCCGCGCGTGCGCAATCCGATCGCGACGTTCTGGCGCACGGACATCCACGGGAAGAGGCCCGGCTGCTGGAACGCCATGCCGAGATGCGGATTGCGGCCGATGCGCACCGGCGCACCGTCCCAGCTCACCGTGCCGCTCGTCGGACGCAAGAGCCCGGCGGCAAGACCGAGCAGCGTGCTCTTGCCGCATCCCGACGGCCCGACGACGCAGGCAACGGTGCCGGGCGCCACGCGAAACGAAACATCGCGCAGCACCTCGGTGGGCCGGCCGCCGACGACGTAGCGATGAAACACGCGATCGACGACGAGCTCGCCGGTGCGCACGCCGGCGCCGGATGCGAGCGTCTGCGCATCGCTTGTATGATCCCCCCACGCTTGCGGCTTCGCCGCTGCGCTGCCCCCCGAGGGGGCGGAATGAGCGCCTTGGGACGGCCCGGCGGCGCTCATCGGTAATCGAGCCATGCGCGCGAGAGCGCGCCGATGGCGGCGCTGACGCCCGCACCGACGACGCCGATCACGATCATGCCGGCGATCACGACCGGCGTCGCGAGCGACGTCGCCGCATTCGTGATCATCAATCCGAGGCCCGCGCTCGCGCCGATGTATTCGGCGGCAACGACGGCGATCCAGCCGATGGCGGCGGCCGCGCGCGCCGCGCTGGCGAGCAGCGGCGCCGCCGCGCGCAGGTGCACTGTCCAGGCAAGACGCCAGGGGCCCATGCCGAGCATCGTGCCGACGCGCGACAGCGTCGGCTCGACGTGCGTCACGGCGCGCGCCGTCGACACGACCATCACGAAAAACACCGCGTACGCGACGAGCAGGATCTTGCCCGTGTAGCTCGTCCCGAACCAGAGGATCGTCAGCGGGATCCATGCGAACGGCACGATGAAGCGAAGCAGCTCGATGACCGGTGTCGCGGCCATGCGGAAGTGGCGCCATTCGCCGATCAGCATGCCGACGGCGACCCCGAGCACGACGCCGATCACGTAGCCGGCGATGAACTCGTACAGGCTGACGCCGACGTCGCGCCAGAACGCGCCCGTGCCGGCGAGCTCGCCGAGCGTCGTCGCGACCGACCACGGCGACGGCAGCACGATCGCGGGCAGGCGATAGACGAAAAGCGTTGCCTCCCACGCGGCGAGCACGCCCGCGACGCCGACGAGCGGCAGCAAGACGCGGCGGGTGAGCAGATGAGCGCCTGGGCTCATCGGTCGAGCGTTTCGCCGTCGTGGCGCCACGGCATCAGGCGGCGCTCGGCGAACGAGAATGCCCCGTTCATCAGCAAGCCGGTGACGCCGAAGCAGATCATCGTCGCGATGACGGCCGGCACGTCGTAGCTCTGCTCGACCGAAATGAGGTGTGCGCCGAGTCCCGAGTCGGCGGCGACCAGCTCGGCAACGATCACCGTGCCCCATCCCGCCATCAGCGCAACGCGCGAGCCGATCAGCACTTCGGCAAGCGTGCCCGGCAGCACGAGGCTGCGAAAGCGCTGCCATCCGTTCATTCCGAGCATCGTCGCCGTTCGCTCGAGGTCGGCTGGCACGCGACGCGATCCGTCGACCGCGTAGACGATCACGACGAGGAATACGGCGAGGCCGACGAGGAACACCTTGCTCGTGAGGCCGAAGCCGAACCACACGATCGAAAGCGGCACCCACGCGATGCTCGACACCGGACGGATCGCCTCGACGACGGGCAGGAAGACGTTGCCGAGCCATCGCGCGCGGCCGAGCAGCAGACCGGTCAGCGCGGCAGTCGCCGCACCGATCAGCCAGCCGATCGCGAACACGCGCAGGCTGAACGCGAGATCCTTGGCGAGACCCGCGCCGGCGTACTGCACGAGCTCGCGCACGACGGAAAGCGGTCCCGGCAGGCGATTGATGACGCCGCCGCCGTGCGCGAGCAGATGCGACAGGAGCGTCCATGCGGCGATCGCGACGACGCCGCCGGCCGCGCCCAGCACCCACGCCAGCGCACGCGGCGAAAGCCGCCGCGGCGATGTCGTCGCGATGATCGCAGGCGCGGTCGCCATGCGTTCGCCGAGGTCCGTGCGGCCGAGCCTAGCGTTTCGCCAGCACTTCCTTCGCGAGCGCCGTATTCTCGAACTTCTTCGTGAACTCGGGCAGATCGACGCCCTTCGGCGCGAAGCCGAGCTCCTGCGCGACCTTTTCCGTCTCGACGATGCCCTCGACGTCGGGAACGTACGACGCGGCCACGCCGATCAGCTTCTTCTCGAACGAATAACGAACGGCGGCTTCGTCGACCTTCGCGAACTCGGCCATCGACTTGTACGCGTCGTCGGGATGCGTCTTGATGAAGTCGGTTGCCGCGAACTGCGCGCGCAGCACGTCCTTCACCGCATCGGGATGATCGTGGATGAACCTGGTGCTCGCGATGAAGCCATCGCCGGGCGCCGGCCGGCCGATGGCGTCCGAGCCGGTGAACAGAACACGGCCGATCTTCTTCAATTCCATGTCGGCAACGTACGGAACGTAGCCGGCGACGACTTCGGCGCCGCCCGAATCGAGCACGCCCACCATGCCGGGACCGGTGCCCGAGACGAAATACTCGTTCGCGTTCGGATCGACGCCCGCCTTCTTGAGACCGATCTGGAAGAAGAGCGTCGACGCGGTCTTCATCCCGCTCACGACGACCTTCTTCCCGACGATGTCCTTGGCGCTCTTGATCGGGCTTTTCTCCGCCACCACGGTGACGTTCGCGTTGATGAACGACTGGCCGATGAACTGCGCGGCGTCGGGCGACTGCGAGAAGATGACCACCGCCGAGATGCTGTTGCCCCATGCGATGTCGAGCTTGCCCGCGGCGATCGCGCTCGCCGCACCCGGCAGGCCCTGCGAGATCGGCACCCAGTTGACCGTGTAGCCCTTGTCCTCGAGCAGGTGCTGCGTGCGCATGATCGGCACCGGCGAGACGACCGGAAAATAGCCGATGTTGATCGTGATGCCCTTGCCGGGGGCATTGGCGTCAGCCGCGAGCGCGCCTTGCTGCGCGGCGGCAAGCATGGCGAGCGAAGCGGCGACGGCGACGAACGTGCGACGAGTGCGATTCATGGTCTCCTCCTTGTGATTGTTCCGGACCGATACGGGGTTTCGAGCGAGCTCAGGGCTTCATCAGCACCTTGATCGAGTCGAGCGAATTCGCGACGCCGATCGCCTCGTTCCATTGCTCGAGCGCGTAGGCGTGCGTGACGATGCCCTTCGACGTCACGAGGCCGCGCGCGAGCAGGTCGATGGCAATGGGGTAGCAATACGGACCAAGATGCGCGCCGCGAACATCGAGCTCCTTGCGGTCGCCGATGATCGACCAGTCGGCGGTGGTGTCCTTGCCGAACACGGAGAATTCGACGAAGCGGCCGAGCTTGCGGATGAGCTCGAGCCCCTGCACGGCGCCGCTGGGGCTGCCGGTGGCTTCGATGTAGACATCGCAGCCATAGCCGCCGGTGAGTCCGTGCACGATGGCGAGCGCGTCGTCGTCGTTCGGATTGATCGTCACGTCGGCGCCGTAGCGGCGTGCGAGCGCGAGGCGCTCGGCGACCATGTCGACGACGATCAGCTTGCGCGGCGTCTTGAGCTTCGCCACCTGCACCATCAGGAGACCGATCGGGCCCGCGCCGGCGATGACGACGACGTCGTCGAGCTGGATGTCGCCGCGATTGACCGCGTGGATGGCGCAGGCGAGCGGCTCGATGATCGCCGCGTCGTCGGGCGGCAGCTCGGGCGGAATCGCGTGCACGATCGCCGTGGGCGGAATTCGCATGTACTGCGCCATGCCCCCGTCGGCCACGTCGCGCTGGAAGCCGAAGATGTTATGCACCTCGCACATCCAGTACTTGCCGGAGCGGCAATAACGGCAGCGCTCGCACGGCACGATCTGCTCGGCGATGACGCGATCGCCGAGCTTCACGCCGAAGTGCTCGGCCGCGCCGTCGCCGAGCGCCTCGACGTAGCCGAAGAATTCGTGACCGGGGATCACCGGCGCCTTGACCCAGGGTGCGGTGCCGTTGCCGCCCCAGAACATCTTCGCACCCGACCAGCATTTGCAGTCGCTTGCGCAGATGCCGCAGGCGCCGATGCGGATCACCATTTCGCGCGGACCGGCACGCGGACGTGCGATGGTCTCGACCCGGTAATCCTCGGGTGCGTGGCACACGATGGCGGTCATGCGCGCGTCGTCGGCGATGCTCATGTCTTTCGTCACTCCGCGTTGTCGAGGCCGATGTCCTGGGCGGCCTTGCCGTTGCCGCCCGCGACCCAGAGGTCCCAGTCGGCGCCGACGAGATGCGAATCGGCGAACACCGGATGGTCCGGCGTCGCGTTCTCGACGAGTCCGAGCTGGCCGCAGCCGGTGACGCCTCTGTCGCTGCCGTCGCGCCGCGGGTCGACGTAGGTACGAAACCACGCGTCGAGGCGCTCCCGCAGCGACGCAAGCGTTGGCGCGGCCTCGGTGTCGTCGATCAGGTTCGAGCGCTCGCCCGGATCGGCGCGCAGGTCGAAGAGCTCGTGCGGGCCATCGGGATAGCGGTGCACGTACTTCCAGCCGGAGGTGCGCACCATGCGCACCGGGCCGTATTCGTCGTAGACGACCACCGGCATCTCCGGGCTCGCCGGCTGTCCCTCGAGGAGGCGGCGGAAGCTGCGGCCGGGCCGCGGCCGCGGCGATGCCCAGCGCGCATCGACGTAATCGAGGATCGTCGGAAAGACGTCGTACCCGCTCACGAGCGCGTCGCTGACGCGTCCCGCGGGAATGCGGCCGGGTTGCGACAGGATGCACGGCACCTTCACGGACGTGTCGTACATGTTCTGCGGGCGCGTGCCGTTGCCCTTGCCCCAGATGCCGTGGTGGCCGAGGTTCATCCCGTTGTCGCTCATGAACACGACGAGCGTGCTTTCGGCCAGGCCCTGCGCATCGAGCTCGTCGAGCACGCTGCCGATCGCGGCATCCATCGCGCTGACCGCGGCGAAGTAGCCGATCAGGCTTTCGCGGCGCTCGCGGCGGCCCTTCGCGATGGCCGGCTTGCCCCCGGTGAACCAGGGATGCGGCGCTTCGTCGGGACACGAGGTGAACGCGCAGTCCGCGTAGAGATCGGTGAACGGCTTCGGATGGCTGTCGATCCACGGATAGTGCGGGGCGGTGAAGCACAACGAAAGCCAGAACGGTTCGGCACGCGTCGCCTCGTCGTGCACGAACGCGCGGGCAACGTCGGACAGCACGTCGGACAGGTAGCCCTCGACGATCACCGGACGATCGTGGTCGATCATCGGCGCGTTGTAGTAGGGACCCATGCCCGACTGATGCGCGAACCACTTGACGAAATTGGGACGCGCCACGTCGCTTGCGCCGAGATGCCATTTGCCGACGAGCCCGCAGCGATAACCCTCGCCCGCGAGCACGTCGGTGAGAAGCGTCTGCCCGGCGAGATAGTCGACGCGGTTGGCGCCGACGCTGCCGACGCGGATCCAGTCGTGCACGCCGTGGCGCGACGGGATGTCGCCGGTCAGAAGCGAGGCGCGCGCCGGCGAACAGACGGGCGACGTGCAGAAGAAGTTGTCGAAGCGCACGCCGCGCTGCGCGAGGCGGTCGAGGTTCGGCGTGCGGATTTCGGGATTGCCGGCGCAGCCGAGCGCCCACGCGCCCTGGTCGTCGCTCAGGATGAACAGGATGTTCGGACGTTCCGGCTGCCTGCTTGCCACGCTCGCTCTCCTCGCATTGCTTCCCGGCCGGGGCACGGCTCGCGCCCGTGCTGCACAATCGATTGTGCGGATTGTGCCATGTTTGACGGCGGCAGCCGCGCGCGCTTATGCTGCACAATCGATTGTGCCAGCCGGCACGGCCGTGCGCAACGGCGGCATCGGCGCCCCGATGCCGCCGATCCAGCCACCCTGTCCGCCGCCGCGACAATGATGAAAAAGAAAAGATCGACGATCTACGATCTCGCGGATCTCGCGGGCGTGTCTGCATCGACCGTCAGTGCCGTGCTGAGCGGCAACTGGCAGGCGCGGCGTATCGGTGCCGCCACGGCGAAGAAGGTGCAGCGGCTTGCCGCCGCCAACCGCTATACGGTCAACCGCCAGGCAAGCGGGCTGCGCAAGAGCCGCTCGGGGCTGATCGGAATGATCATCCCGATGCACGACAACCGCTTCTTCAGCAGCCTGTCGCAGGTGTTCGAGCGGCTGGCGCGCGAGCGCCACTGGTACCCGCTGGTCGTCAGCACGCTGCGCGATCCGGCGCTCGAGCTCGAGACGGTGCGCACGCTGATTTCGTACCGCATCGAATACCTGGTCGTTGCCGGCGCAACCGATCCCGACTCGGTGAGCCGCATCTGCAAGGGTCACGACGTGGCACACGTCAATGTCGACCTGCCCGGCACGAAGGCGACCTCGGTGATCAGCGACAACTACTGGGGTGCGCAGCAGTTGACGCTGGCGCTGATCGACCGCTCGACGCCGCAGCGGGCGCGCAATCGGAACAAGGCGTACTTCGTCGGCGGCATCGCGACCGACCACGCGACACGACGAAGGATGGAGGGCTTCGCCGACGTGATCCGCACGCGGTTCGGGCGCGTCGATCCCGAACAGCTGCACGCGTGCGGCTACGAGGGCGAGCGCGCCGAGGCCGCCGTGGCGGCGCTGCACCGGCGGCTCGGCGGACTTCCACGCGCGCTTTTCATCAACTCGACGATCGCGCTCGAAGGCGTCGTCCGCTACCTCAAGACGCTGCCCGCCGAGGAGCTTCGCCGCTGCGCGTTCGGCTGCTACGACTGGGACCCGTTCGCAAGCGTGCTGAGCTTTCCGCTGCTGATGGTGCGCCAGAACGTCGAGGGCCTGCTCGGCGAAGCGTTCCGGATCATCGACGCGCGCTCGTTCACCGGGAACCGGATCATCGAGATCAAGCCGGATCTGCTGTTCGCGCAGCCGTCCGGCGGCGCGAGCGCATCGTCGCGCTCCATCGCTTGCGTCGTTGCACGTTGACGTGCGGCGAGCGGGCGCCGCCCGGGAATGGCTATCGCGCGCTCAGCCGCCACGCGGCATCAGCGTCAACTCCGGCCGTGGCTGGTCGCGAAGGCTCCCGTCGGGCAGCGTCACCTGGCACTCGTTGAAGATGCGCGCGTTGCATGCGGCGCATTTCGCCGCGTCGAGCCTGCCGTAGATCGCCGCCAGCGCCTTGTCCTTGGTCGCGAACACGCGATCGCGGCCGATGGTGTCAAGGTAGCCGCCGCGCTCGAGCAGCGTCAGCACCTCGGGGCGCATCTTGCACAGGTACAGCTGCACGCCCGCTTCGCGCAGCTGTGTCGCGAGGTTGGCGAGAAGCTCGGCGCCGGCGGTGTCGATCAGGTTGACGCCGGTGCCGATCAGCAGCACGTGGCGCGCGGCGGAGCGTTGCGCGCGCGCGGCCTCGATCTCGTCGCGGATGTGCTCCACCGAGCCGAAGAACAGCGCGCCGTCGATGCGCAGCATGTCGAGCTGCGGACACAGCGTCGCGTCGGCACCGGTGCGCCGGAAGCGCCGCTGCTGCGACGGGTCGGGTGCGACGCGCAGCACCAGCGGATGCGTCGCCCAGTTGAGGTACACGAGCAGCGACGCAAGCACGCCGACGAGGATCGCGACCTCGAGCCGGATCGTGAGCGTCGCGACGAACGTGATGGCGAGCGTGAGCGCGTCGGCGCGGCTCGTGCGCCACACGCGGCGCATCGCCTGCACGTCGATCAGGCCCATCGCGACGATGAACAGCACGGCGGCCATCGACGCGACCGGCAGATAGCCGGCGAGCGGCCGCACGAGCAGCAGGATCACGAGCAGCAGGACCGCCGAGAACACGCATGCGAGCGGCGTGCGAGCGCCGGCCTCGTAGTTGGCGCCGGTGCGGTTGAACGAGCCGGACGTCGGATAGCTCGACGTGAACGCGCCGACGATGTTCGCGAGGCCCTGGCCGATGAATTCCTGGTTGCCGTCGATGCGCTGGCCCGACCGCAGCGCAACGGCGCGTGCGCTCGAGATCGCTTCCGACAGTCCTATGACGGTCAGCGCGAGCGCGATCGGCGCAAGCGTCTGCCACGTGCGCAGCGACGTTTCTGGCGTCGACAACGGCGGCACCGCGGAAGGCAACGCGCCGATCGTCGGCACGTGCGCAAGGCCGGCGAGTGAAAGTCCCCATGCGAAGAGCGCGCCGGCGACGATGCCGGTCAGCATGTAGGGCACGCGCGGCATGGCTTTGCGGCCAACGATCGACGCGACGAGCGTGAATGCGCCGACGGCAAGCACCCACGGATTCGTCGCGCCGAGGTGCGTCGCGAAATCGCGCAGCCCGGCGATGAAGCTCGCCTGCTGCGGGACGTCGATGCCGAAGAAGTTGCGCAGTTGCGCGCCGATGATCAACAGGCCGGCGCCGGCGGTGAAGCCGATGACGACCGACGTCGAGATGAAGTTGACGAGGGAACCCAACCGTGCGACGCCGAGGCCGAGCTTGATGATGCCGACCATCAAATTCAGCGTGAGCACGATCGCGACGTAGCTCGGCGAGAACGGCACGGCGATGGCGCTGACCGTGGCGAACACCATCAGCGACGTCGCGTTCGTCGGGCCCGACATCAGGTGCCACGACGAGCCCCACAGCGCGCCGACGATCGCCGGGAGCATCGAGCCGTAGAGGCCGTATTCGGGCGGCATCCCGGCGAGCGTTGCGTACGCGACGCCCTGTGGCAGCACCATCACTGCACCGACGAGGCCTGCAAGCAGATCGGCGCGCAGCGTCTCGCGATCGACGCGATTGCGCCAGGCGAGAAACGGGAAGAGCTTCAGCGCGATCGGAGGCACGATGCGCGCAGGACCCGGCAACCGGGAGTCAGAGCTTGCCCTTCCACGGAACCACGAGATGCTCGACGTAGCGCATCAGGAGGTCGAACAGATACGCGACGACGCCGATCACGATGATGCCCATGATCACGACGTCGGTGCGCAGGAAGTTCGACGCGTTCAGCACCATCTGGCCGAGGCCGACCGTTGCCGCAACCATTTCGGCGGCGACCAGCGTCGTCCAGCCGAAGCCGATCGCGATGCGCATCGCCGTCAGGATTTCCGGCATCGCACCGGGCACGACCACGTGCCAGATCACCTGCTGCTTGGTTGCCCCCATCGAGTACGCGGCATGGATCTGCTCCTGCGACACCGAACGGACGCCGGCGCGCGCGCTCATCGCAAGCGGCGCGAAGCACGC
>DASSVX010000208.1:0-5355 GCA_035705655.1 Casimicrobiaceae bacterium | reverse complement strand
GGCGTTTCGGGATTGCAGGGCGTCGAATGGGACGCGGTCGAGCTGCCGAGCCAGTTCATGGAGAACTATTGCTGGCAGTGGGACGTGCTTTCGCACATGACGGCACATGCGAAGACCGGCGCGCCGCTGCCCCGCGAGCTCTTCGGGCGCATGCTCGCGGCGCGCAACTACGGCAGCGGCATGGCGATGCTGCGTCAGGTGGAGCTCGCGATGTTCGACATGCTGCTTCACACCGCGTATGTGCCGGGTGCCGGGGGCGGCTACCCCAGTGCCGAGGCGGTACTCGACGCGGTGCGCCGCGAAGTTGCGGTCGTCCCGAAACCACCGTACGACCGCGTCATGCACGCGTTCGGGCACGTGTTCGCGGGCGGGTACGCGGCGGGCTACTACAGCTATAAATGGGCCGAGGTGCTGTCGGCCGACGCATTCAGCCTGTTCGAGGAGGCCGGCGTTCTGTCGCCGCAGGTCGGCGCGCGCTTTCGGGACGAAGTGCTCGCGCGTGGCGGCAGCCGCACGGCGCTCGAGTCGTTCGTCGCCTTCCGCGGCCGCCCCCCTTCGCTCGACGCGCTTCTGCGCCATAATGGAATGGTCGCGTCCTGAGCGCTCCCCGTCCCACCATGGCTCGAAGCCCGATCGCCACGCTGTCCGTCGTTGTCATCGCCGCCCTCGCGAGCGGTGCGCTTGCGCAACCGCTGTACCGGTACGTCGACCCGAACGGGCGCGTCGTGTACTCCGACCAGCCGCCGCCGGCCACGGCGAAGGACGCGCAGATGAAGCAGCTGCCGCAGAACGTGATCGAAACCGATCCCGTTCCGTTGCAGGCGCGCGAGGCCGCCGAGCACTTTCCGGTCACGCTCTACACGTTCGACTGCGATATCTGCCGCGATGCGCAGGCACTGCTGGTCAAGCGCGGCATTCCGTTCGAGACGGTGGTCGTCAGCGAGGAAAAGGGCGCCGCGCGATTGAAGGCGCTGACCGGCAAGCAGACCGCGCCGGTGCTCGCGATCGGCGACAAGCAGGTGCTGCAGGGCTACAACGAGACGCTGTGGCAGGCGAGGCTCGACGATGCCGGGTACCCGCGCACGGCACCCGCCGCACGTCGCGCGCCGGCGACGGCAGGGGCTGCTGCGGCACCTCGCACGGCTCCGGACGATGCCGCGGCGCCGGCCGCAGCCGGCGAACCTGCACGGCCGGCACCGGGTCAGGGTTATCCGAAGTAATTGGTCTTCGCGTCGCCGCTGTTCCTGTTCCTGTTCCTGCCGGCGACGATCGTCGCGTATTTCGCCCTTCCGCGCAGGTTTCGCAACGCGGTCCTGCTCGTCGCAAGCGTCGCGTTCTACACCTGGGGCGAAGCTCGCTACGTTCCGCTCGTTCTTGGATCGGTCGCGTTCAACTGGTGGATCGGACTGCGCATTGCGGCGGCGAGCGAGCCGCCGGCGCGCAAGCGGCGACTCGCGGCCGCCGTGGCGGCAAATCTCGCCGCGCTCGCGGTCTTCAAGTATGCCAACTTCGCGGTCGCCAACGTCGACGCAATCGCGCCGATCTTCGGACTGTCGCCGGTTGCGCTGCGCGCGATACCGCTGCCGCTCGGCATTTCCTTCTTCACGTTCCACGCGATCTCGTACGTGGTCGACGTTTACAAGCGCACCGCGGGCGCGCAGCGCAGCATCCGCGAATTCGCGCTCTACATCCTGCTCTTTCCGCAGCTGATCGCCGGCCCGATCATCCGTTACCGCGACATCGCCGCGCAGCTTGTCGCGCGCGACGCGAACGTGTCCGAATTCGCGTACGGCGTGCGCCGCTTCGTGCTCGGGCTCGGGAAGAAGCTGCTGATCGCCAATACGCTCGGCGCGACGGCCGACGCGATCTTCGCGCTGCCGGGCTCCGAGCTCGCAGCACCGCTCGCGTGGCTCGGCATCGCGTGCTACACGCTGCAGATCTACTTCGACTTCTCCGGCTACTCGGACATGGCCATCGGGCTCATGCGCATGTTCGGCTTTCGCATTCTCGAGAACTTCAACTACCCGTACATCGCGGGCAGCATCCGCGAGTTCTGGCGGCGCTGGCACATTTCGCTGTCGAACTGGTTCCGTGACTACGTCTACGTGCCGCTCGGCGGCAACCGCGCCGGCACGCGCCGCGCGTATGCGAACCTGATCATCGTGTTCCTGCTGTGCGGCCTGTGGCATGGCGCGAGCTGGCCGTTCGTGCTGTGGGGCGCATGGCATGGCCTGTTCCTGATCGTCGAGCGCGCCGGACTCGCGCGCCACCTCGAGCGGCACCGCGTGGTCGCGCACGCCTACACGCTCGCCGTGGTCGTGGGCGGCTGGGTGCTGTTCCGCTGCGACAGCCTCGCGCACGCGCTCGACTACTATCGCGCGCTCGGCGGACTGTCGAGCGCCGCTCCGACGCTGCATCCGCTCGGCGAGTACGTCAACCGCTTGCTGCTGGTGACGCTTGCCGCCGCCGTCGCTTTCGCGACACCGGTGGCGACGCGCATCGCCGCCTTGCGGGAGCGCGCGATGCACTGGCCGCGCGCCGAACCGCTCGTCGTCACCGCCGATGGCGCCTGGATCGCGGCGGTGTTCGTCGCCGCGTCCGCCATGCTGGCCGCGGGCACGTACAACCCGTTCATCTACTTTCGTTTCTGATGGCGGTTGCGGCCGATTCGCTGGCGCTTCCGCGGGTTCCGCCGCCGGCGTCCCCGCAGCACCGGCGCCGCGACATCGCTGCGTACGCGCTGTTCGTGGTCGCGATCACGGCGATGGGGATCGGCGCCTTCCGTCCGCAGCCGCGGGCGACGCTCGACGCGGAAAATCGCACGCTCGCCGCATGGCCCGCATGGTCGATGAGTCGCGCGTTCATCGCGGCGTTCGACCGCGCGTTCGCCGACCGCTTCGGCGGCCGCGAAGTGCTGCTGCGCCTCCACAATCGCGTGCTCGTGCGCGTATTCGGCGTCTCGCCTTCACCTGACGTGCTGATCGGCAACGACGGCTGGCTCTTCTTCAAGGGCGAGGACGGCCGCGCGTTCGATCGCTACTATCGGGGCACGCAGCCCGTCGCCGACGCCGAGTTGCAACGTGTCGTCGACGAGTTGCGGCGACGCGAGCGCTTTCTCGCGGCGCATGGCATCGGCTACGTCGTGACGATCGCCCCCGACAAGGCGACGATCTATCCCGAGCATCTTCCGCGATGGGCAACGCGTGCCACGCAGCACTCGCCGCTCGAGCGGCTGACCGGCATGATTCGAGCGGCCGGCACGTTGCATTTCGTCGACCTCCGCGAGCCGCTGATCGCCGCCAAGCTGCATTCGCGCGTCTACTACGCGACCGACTCGCATTGGAACTCGATCGGCGCGCGCGTCGCCTACGACGAGCTGATGCGCAGCGCCGGCGATTTCCTCGCGGCGCGATTACCCGCAGCCGCCGATGTGACGATGCCGCCGTACGTCGCGGGCGTCGATGTCTATCACGGCGATCTTGCGCGCATGACGGGCGACATCAATCGCTTTCCCGAGCCCGACTACGCGCCGCTGTGGAAGACCCTCGCGGCGGCCGATACCCGCTGCGGCAAGCGCATCGATTCCGGCAAGGACCCGGGCTTCGAGTGGTACGCGTGCAACCGGCCGGGGCTGCCGCGCGCCGTGATCTATCGCGACTCGATGGCGATCCCGCTGATCCCGATGCTTTCCGAGAATTTCAGCCGCGTCGCGTACGTGTCGAGCCATCGGCTCGATCCCGTGTTCGTCCTGCGTGAACGGCCCGATGTCGTGATCGAGGAAATGGTCGAGCGCGCCATGCTCGCTCCGCTCGCCACGCCGATGCCCGACCCCGGGCGGTAGGGCGCGGTCAGCGCTTGCGCGGGCCACCCTTGCGCAGCTCCGCCTCGAGCCCGAGCTCCTGGATCTTGCGCGTCAGCGTGTTGCGGCCCCAGCCAAGCCGCGCGGCCGCCTCCATCCGGTGGCCGCCGGTGAACACGAGCGAACGGCGGATCAGCGCGCGCTCGAAGTCGCGCTGCAGGCGAGCGCCAACCCCGGCCTCGGCGTGTGCAAGCGCGTGCGCGAGCTCGGCGTCGAGCGCGTCGATCCAGCCGCTGTCGTGCTCCGCGGCGGCACGCGCGCCGTTCCGTATTTCGATCGGCAGGTCGGCGGGCTCGATGCGCTGCCCCGGTGCCATCACGGTCAGCCAGTGGCACACGTTCTCGAGCTGGCGCACGTTGCCCGGGAACGGGAAAGTTGCCAGCGCGTCCATGGCCGCGTCGGACAGCACCTTCGGCTCGACCGCGAGCTCGCTTGCGCTCTTGCGCAGGAAATGGCGTGCGAGCGGCGCGATGTCGCCCGGACGCTCGCGCAATGCAGGCAAACGCAGCCGCACGACGTTGAGCCGGTGCAGCAGGTCCTCGCGAAACGTGCCATGCCGCGCGCGCTCGTCGAGATCGCGATGCGTCGCCGCGATGATGCGCACGGTCGCGCGCTGCACCGCGTGCCCGCCCACGCGGTAGTACTCGCCGTCGGCGAGCACGCGCAGCAGCCGCACCTGCAGGTCGAGCGGCATGTCGCCGATCTCGTCGAGGAACAGCGTACCGCCTTCGGCCTGCTCGAAGCGGCCGCGCCGCGTGCCCTGCGCGCCGGTGAACGCGCCGCGCTCGTGGCCGAACAGCTCCGACTCGAGGAGGTCCTTCGGAATCGCGGCCGTGTTGATGGCGACGAATGGCCCGGCGGCGCGCGGGCTGTGCCGATGCAGCGCACGCGCGACGAGCTCCTTGCCGGTGCCCGACTCGCCGGTGATGAGCACGGTCGCCGTCGACTGCGACAGGCGCCCGATCGCGCGAAACACTTCCTGCATCGCCGGCGCCTGGCCGAGAATCTCCGCCGCGCCGGCGGCGAGCGGCGTGACCGCCGGCGCGTGGCGAGCCTCGGCGGCCGCGCGCCGGATGAGCGCAAGGGCGTGGTCTACGTCGAACGGCTTCGGCAGGTATTCGAATGCGCCGCCCTGGAACGCCGCCACCGCGCTATCGAGATCCGAATAGGCGGTCATGATGATGATCGGAATCTGCGGATGCCGCTCCTTCACTTCGGCGAGCAGCGCCAGGCCGGATTCCCCCGGCATGCGGATGTCGCAGATCAGCACCTGCGGCTGGCTGATCGCAAGCGCCTGCCGCACTTCGTAGGCCGAGGCAAACATTCGGTGCGCGATCGCTTCGCGCGCGAGCGCCTTTTCGAGCACCCAGCGAATCGACCGGTCGTCGTCGACGACCCACACGGTGCCCGCATGCTCCTGCGCCGTCGCCCGATGCAGGGTCGCGGCTTGCGGTGCGCCCTCGGCGCTCGATCGTCCCTCGATGCTCGCAGTTTCC
>DASSVX010000207.1:0-19236 GCA_035705655.1 Casimicrobiaceae bacterium | reverse complement strand
TTCTCGCTCGCGGGTTTCGAGCACTTTGGACACCGCCGCCGGAGCGAAAAGTCCGCTGGCGGCACAATAGACGCCGTGCCCCGCAACAGTTCGATCGGATCGAGCACCCCCAAGGCGAGCGCGGCCGAGCGCGTGATTCATGCCGAGCGGCGCTCGCTGCGCGAGCGGATGAGCGGCATGCGCAACATCCCGCCGTTCCTCGCCCTCGTCTGGCACACGAGCCCGCCGATGATGCTCGGCGAGGCCGGGCTGCGCGTCGTCCGCGCGCTGCTGCCGGTCGTCACGCTCTACGTCGGCAAGCTCATCATCGACGAGGTCGTGCTGCTCGCGAAGACGCCACATCCGGGAAACGACCTCGGCACCTGGCTCGACAGCGGCGCGCTCGATCGCATCGTTTCGCTTCTCGCGCTGGAATTCGGGCTGGCGGTGCTTTCGGACGTCCTGGGACGCACCGCGTCGCTGCTGGATTCGCTGCTGTCCGAGAAATTCAGCAACGCGACCAGTTTGCGGCTGATGGAGCACGCGGCAACGCTCGACCTCGAGGACTTCGAGGACAGCGAGCTGCAGGACAGCCTCGAGCGCGCGCGGCGCCAGGCCGCGGGGCGCATGTCGCTGCTCGGCCAGCTCTTCGGCCAGGCGCAGGACATCGTCACGATCGTGAGCTTCGGCGCCGGGCTCTTCATCTATGCGCCGTGGCTCATCGCGCTGATGGCGATCGCGCTCGTCCCCGCGTTCGTCGGCGAGGCGCACTTCAATGCGCAGAGCTATTCGCTCAACTATGCGCGCACGCCGGAGCGGCGCGAGCTCGATTACGTCCGGCGCACCGGCGCAAGCGTCGAGACGGCCAAGGAGGTCAAGATTTTCGGCCTCAATCCGTTCCTGATCGAGCGCTACCGCACGCTCGCGACGAGCTTCTTCGAGGCCAATCGCGCGCTCGCACTGCGCCGCGCGAGCCTCGGCAGCGTGCTGACGGCGTTCGGCACGATCGCGTACTACGTCGCGTATGCGTACATCGTGTGGCGCACGCTGCGCGGCCAGTTCACGATCGGCGACCTGACCTTCCTCGCCGGATCGTTCCGGCGCCTCCGCAACCTGCTCGAGGACCTGCTGCTCGGATTCTCGCAGGTGGCGGGCCAGGCGCTCTACCTCGACGACCTGTTTTCGTTCTTCGAGATCCGGCCCGAGATCGCTTCGCCCGCCAATCCGGTTGCGTTTCCCGATCCGATCCGCGAAGGCTTTTCGTTCGAAGACGTCGGCTTTCGCTACCCGGGTGCTACACGCTGGGCCGTGCGCCACCTCGATTTCACGCTGCATGCGCGCGAGGTGCTGGCGCTCGTCGGCGAGAACGGCGCGGGCAAGACGACGCTCGTGAAGCTCCTCGCGCGCCTCTACGACCCGGACGAAGGGCGCATCCTGCTCGACGGACGCGACCTCCGGGAATACGATCTCGCGCAACTGCGCTCGAATATCGGCGTGATCTTCCAGGACTTCGTCCGCTATCACCTGTCGGCGCGCGACAACATCGCCGTGGGCCGCATCGAGGCACGAAACGATCGCGAGCGCATCGTCGACGCGGCGCATCGCAGCCTCGCCGACGACGTCATTGCGAAGCTGCCGGAAGGGTACGAGCAGATCATCGGCAAGCTCTTTCGCGGCGGTGTCGATCTGTCGGGCGGCGAATGGCAGAAGATTGCCATTGCCCGCGCCTACATGCGCGACGCGCAGGTGCTGATTCTCGACGAGCCCACCGCGGCGCTCGACGCGCGCGCCGAGTTCGAGGTGTTCCAGCGCTTTAAGGAACTGTCACGTGACAAGACGGCCGTGCTGATCTCGCACCGCTTTTCGAGTGTCCGCATGGCGGATCGCATCGTCGTGCTCGCGGAAGGCACCGTCGAAGCGATCGGCACGCACGACGAGCTGCTGCAGCAGCAGGGTCGCTACGCCGAATTGTTCGAGTTGCAGGCGGCCGGGTACCGATGACCCGTGCGACCTGGAGCCTTCGGTGAGCGAACAACGCGTTGCCGTGATCGGTGCAGGCGTCGTCGGGCTCGCGTGCGCAAGCTATCTGCAGATGCAGGGGCGGCGCGTAACGCTGATCGACCCGCGCGCGCCGGGCGAGTACTGCTCGTTCGGCAACGCCGGGTGCTTGAGCCGTGGCTCCTGCGTCCCGCTCGGCTTGCCCGGTACGTGGAGGCAGGTGCCGGGCTGGCTGCTCGATCGCAACGGCCCGCTGCACATTCCTTTGCGCTATGTCCCGCACGTAGCACCCTGGCTCTGGCGCTTTCAGCGCTCGACGTCGATCGGCCGCGTCAACGCGATTGCCGACGCGCTGCACGCGCTTCTCACCGTCACGCTCGACAAATGGCGGCCGCTCGCGGCACGGGCCGGCGTCCCCGAGCTGATCCGGCAGGATGGCTACGCGTTCGCCTACGAAAGCGAATCCGGCTTTGCGGCCGACGCGCTGGGTCGCGACATCCGGCGTCGCCACGGCGTCGCGATCGACGTGCTGACCGGCGCTGCGATCCGCGAATACGACCCGGTGCTGTCCACCGGCATTACCCATCTCGTGCGCCTGCCCGAGCAGGGCCATTGCCCCAATCCGCTGCGCTTGTCGCGCGCGCTCGCGCAGCGGCTGCGCGATGGCGGCGCCAGGTTCATCGAGGCGTCCGCGACCGCCTTCGATCTCGTCGACGGCAAGGTGGCGCGCGTGCTCACCGATGCGGACACCGTGGAGGTCGACGCGGTCGTCGTTGCCGCCGGCGCACATTCGAACGCGTTATCGGCGCAGCTCGACAGCGGCGTTCCGCTCGAGACCGAGCGCGGCTACCACCTGATGCTCGGCTCGCCAAACGTCGTTCCACGCGCGCCGATTGCATCGGGCGAGGGCAAATATTTCGTGACGCCGATGGAGGACGGGATGCGCATCGCAGGCACCGTCGAGCTCGCGGGCCTCGATGCGCCGCCAAACTACGCGCGCGCCGATGCGCTGCTCGAGCAGGCGCGCCGGCTGCTGCCCGGGCTGGACGGCACGAGCGTATCGCGCTGGATGGGCCATCGGCCTTCGCTGCCCGATTCGCTGCCCGTGATCGGCCGTGCCGTGCGCGCGTCGAATGCGTGGCTCGCGTTCGGACACGGCCACGTCGGATTGACTGCGGCAACACCTACCGGCGAGATCATTGCGGACCTCATCGCCGGGCGCGTACCGTTTCTCGACCTGCGGCCGTTTTCGGCCGATCGCTTCGACGCCGTGGCAGAAAGCGTGCATCGACCGGCGCACGCCACCGCGCACGACGGGAGTGTTCCATGACGAATTGCAAGCAAGCGCCGGGCAGCGAAAACGGCGCAGCAGCCGCGGAAAGCTTGCGGGCAGCCCGAAATCTGTTCTCGCTGGATGGACGCGTCGCGCTCGTCACCGGCGCAAGCTCCGGCATCGGCCGCGCGATCGCGACCACGCTCGCCGGTGCGGGCGCCCGCGTCGTGCTCGTCGCGCGGCGCGAAGCGGAGCTACGCGCGACGCGCAATGCCATCGTCGCGAGCGGCGGTGAGGCCGACCTGCTGCCCTGCGACCTGGGCGATCGGGCCGCGCTCGCGGCATGCGCCGATGCGGCGCCCCGCGCCTTTGGTTCCCCGGACATCGTCGTGAACTGCGCCGGCATCAACATCCGCAAGCCCATGCTCGAGCTCACCGCCGACGACTGGGATCGCACGATGCGGCTCAACCTCGACGCGCCCTTCTTCCTTTCGCAGCGGCTCGTGCCGGCGATGATCGAGCGCGGCTTCGGCCGGATCATCAACATCGCTTCGCTGCAGTCGGTGCGCGCGTTCGCGAACAGCGGCGCGTACGGCGCGTCGAAGGGCGGGCTGATGCAATTGACGCGCGCGCAGGCGGAAGCGTGGTCTGGCCGGGGCGTTACCGCCAACGCGATCGCGCCCGGATTTTTCGCGACGCCACTCACCGCCGCCGTTGCATCCGATCCCGCCAGGTGGCAGGCGAACGCAGCGCGCACGTTCATCGGGCGCAACGGCGAATTGTCCGACCTTGCCGGAACAACGCTCTACCTCGCAAGCCGCGCATCGGATTACGTCACGGGACAGACGATCTTCGTCGACGGCGGGTTTTCCGCCGGTTGACCGCGTGCGGCCGGCGCGCACTCCGGCCGACGATCGACCGGTAGTGCTTGCGCGGCCCGCCGCCGCTGCGCGGCGGACGATGTCGCGATCGGATGGATTCCGCTACGACGCGGTCAATGCGCGCCAGCGCGCCGGCCGCGCGAGCGTGCGCAAGGCGGCCGGGCGGGTGAACGCGCGTGCCGCGAGAATGCCACCCAGCGCGAGCACCCCGGTGAACGCGAGTGTTGCACCCGGGTACGAGCGCACGGTGTTGACGGCGATCGCGCCGGCGTGCGGCGCGGAGAGCTGCATGCGCCGACGAGTCATCTGCGCCCCGAGCTCGGAGAGCCGCTGCTCGCCCAGCACCCGCTCGGCATCGGGAAGAAGCTTGGTTTCCTCGTCCGCAACGTGCCGGATGACATCGCGCATGAGTTCCATCACCGTCGTGTCGTAGCTGCGATCTTCGGGCCGCAATTGATGCAGCTCCTGGATCAGCCGCTTCATCTCGCCGTGCTCGGGAATGCTCTTGTCGACGAGGTCGGGGTCGATGCTGCGCATTGCCGGGTAGAAGATTTCCTCTTCCAGCGTCGCATGTATTTCGAGGGCGAGCGACAGCGTTTCGACGATCGCGCGTTTCCTGCCCGGCGACGTGTCGACGTGGTACTTGTGGAATGTCATCAGCGCATGCGTGTGATCCATGCGGATCTGGGTGGTGGCGCCAGGCGAGAATCGATTCATCAGGTGGTTCATGCGCGTCTCCATGCGTGGCCGGTCGTATTGACCTTAGACATGATGCGGACCTTGATGTCGCGCGCAAGTTCGCTGGCCGCTCGGCGAGCGCATCGGCACCGCGAACGTGTTGAAGCGCGCAACAATCCGGCTGCGGCAGGCACGGGCGCAAAGCGGAACGCGCACGGCGAAACTCCACCGTCCGCCGACGGTCCGACCGGACGGCAGGGCGGCGCTCGTTCATACAAGCGCGGTCTTCGATCACCCATCAGCGGGCATCACGGAAGGAGTAACGCACATGGCAACGACACAATCGGGAACGTCGGGCTCCACGAGCGGAACGCGCGCCTCGACGGCGGGCGGCACGCAGCAGGGCATGACGGGACAGACGCCCGACACGACATACAACCTGATCAGCGTCATGTATCACACGCTGCAGGGGTGCCAGACGTACGAGCGATACGCGCACGATGCCGAGCAGGCGGGGGAGCAGGAGATCGCACAGTTCTTCCGCGATACCGGCCGCGAGTTCGAACGCTGCGCGCAGCGCGGCCAGCAGTTGCTCGCGCAGTGCCTGCAGCAGGGACAAACGGGGCAAGCGGGCCGCGCGGGCCAGCTCAACAGCCAGATGAACAAGCCCTCGGGGCAGCAGAGCCAGTCGAGCGGCTCGTCGGGCCAGCAGGGCCAGTCGGTCACGTCGCGCGGACAGCAGGGCAGCAGCCACGGAAGCCGCAGCGGCAGTCTCGCCAGCGGTGGAAGCAGCGGCAGTAGCGGCTCGAACATGGGCAGCAGCGGCAGCTCGAACATGGGCAGCAGCGGCAGCAACAGGGGCGGCAGCAGCCGGTAAGCGGCGACGCCGATGGCGATGCAAGGGGCGGAGAAATTTCCGCCCCTTCCCTTTGGCACATAAGCAATCGCTCGCGCGAACCGGCATTCCCGAATCGGCGGATCGCAATCGGCAGCGGTAGAATCGAGCGGCGTCGCTTTCATCCGACGCTTCGGAAAATCGCCGATGACCTCTCGTCCTGCCAGCATCGCCGACAAGCGGCGCACGTTCCATCAGTTGCACGCAAGCGGATGTTTCGTCATCCCCAATCCCTGGGATCTCGGCAGCGCGCGCTACCTGCAAGGCCTCGGCTTCAAGGCGCTTGCGACGACGAGCTCCGGCTTCGCCTGGTCGCACGCTCACGCCGACAATCGCGTCACGCGCGACATGGTGCTCGCGCACTTGAGCGAAATCGTCGGCGCGACCGACGTGCCGATCAACGCCGATTTCGAAAGCGGCTTTGCCCGCGACGCTGCCGGCGTGACCCAAAGCGTGCGCCTTGCCGTGGAGACCGGCGTCGCCGGATTGTCGATCGAGGATTCGACCGGCGACCAGGCGGCACCGATGTACGCGATCGATGTGGCGGTCGAGCGAATCCGCGCAGCACGCCGTGCGATCGACGCCACGGGTGGCGATACGCTGCTGGTAGGACGCGCCGAAGGCTTCATCGCCGGCCGTCCCGACCTCGCCGAAACCATCGCACGCCTCAAGGCGTACGCGAGCGCCGGCGCCGACTGCCTGTATGCGCCGGGCATCCGCACGCAGGAGCAGATCCGTGCGGTGGTCGCAGCCGTTGCGCCGAAGCCCGTGAATCTGCTGATCGGCTGGGCAAGCGACATGAGCGTCGACGACGTCGCGGCACTCGGCGTTCGCCGCATCAGCGTCGGCGGTGCGCTCGCGCGGAGCGCGTGGGGCGGCCTGATGCGCGCGGCCAAAACGATTGCCGAGAAGGGCCGCTTCGATGGCTTCGCCGACGCCGCCTCGGGCACCGAGCTCGACAAGCTGTTCGGCGAAGGCGGGTAAGCGATAGACGCGAGCTTCAGCCGTCGCCGTGCGCTGCGCGATGGCACTTCAGGTACAGCGCAAGCCAGTACTTTTCGTCGCGCTGCTCCGGGCGCAAGCGCGAGTCCTGCGTGATTCGCAACGCCAGATCGAGCGCCACGCGTGCGGCGCTGTCGGCAATGGTGACGGCCTGTGTTCCGTTGCTGCTGTCTGTCATGAATTTTCCTGGTGATCGCGGACGGCGAGCGGCGGCTACTCGACTGTCACCGATTTCGCGAGATTGCGCGGCTTGTCGACGTCGGTGCCCCGCATCACCGCCGTGTGATACGCGAGAAGCTGCAGCGGCACGACGTGCACGATCGGCGATAACAGCCCACGGTGCTCGGCGACGCGGATCAGATGAACGCCGTCGCTCACCGTGAGGTGGCTGTCGAGATCGGCGACGACGTAAAGCTCGCCGCCGCGCGCGCGCACCTCCTGCAGGTTCGACTTGAGCTTCTCGAGCAGCGCGTCGTTCGGCGCAATCGCGACGACCGGCATCTGCGCGTCGACCAGCGCGAGCGGGCCGTGCTTCAGCTCGCCTGCCGGATAGGCTTCGGCGTGGATGTACGAGATTTCCTTGAGCTTGAGCGCGCCTTCCAGCGCGATCGGGTAGTGCAGCCCGCGTCCAAGGAAGAGCGCGTGCTGCTTGTTCGCGAAATGCTGCGCCCAGCCGATCAGGTGCGGCTCGAGCGCGAGCGCGCCGCGGATGGCCGCCGGAATATGCCGCAGCTCGTCGAGATACTTCGCTTCGTCGGCGCCACCGAGGAGCCCGCGCAGCTTCGCGAGCGTCAGCGCGAGCAGGAACTGCGCGGCGAGCTGCGTGGTGAAAGCCTTCGTCGACGCGACGCCGATCTCGGCGCCGGCGCGCGTCAGGAACACGAGCTCGGCCTGCCGCACCATCGAGCTCGTCGCGACGTTGCAGATGGCAAGCGTGTGGCGGTGGCCGAGCGCTTTGGCGTGTCCGAGGGCCGCGAGCGTATCGGCCGTCTCGCCCGATTGCGACACGACGACGACGAGCGACTTGTCGTGCGGAACGCTGTCGCGATAGCGATATTCGCTGGCGATTTCCACCGTGCATGGCATCTTCGCGAGCGTCTCGATCCACTGCTTTGCGACGAGGCTCGAGTAGTAGCTGGTGCCGCAGGCGAGGATCAGCACCGAATCGACGTCGCGAAGGATCGCGTCGGCCTTCGTGCCGAAGAGTGCAGGACCGATCGACGTGATGCCGTCGAGCGTATCGGCAACCGCGCGCGGCTGCTCGAAGATCTCCTTCTGCATGTAGTGCCGGTACGGCCCGAGCTCGACCGCGTCGCCGCTTCCCTGAACCTCGACGACGGCACGCGTCACGCGGCGTCCTTGCACATCGAAGATCGCGTACGATTCGCGCCGCACGTCGGCGACGTCGCCCTCCTCGAGATACGCGACGCGGCGTGTCACCTGCATCAGCGCCGATGCGTCGGATGCGAGGAAGTGATCCTGCTCGCCGATTCCCACCAGGAGCGGGCTGCCCTGCCGCGCGCCGATCAGACGGCCGCGCTCGCGCGTCGAGATCACGGCGATCGCGTACGCGCCCTTGAATTCGGCGATCGCCTGGCGGACGGCCGCGAGCAGATCACCACCGCCTTCGGCGTGCCAATGCGCATGCACGAGGTGCGCAATCACCTCGGTGTCGGTTTGCGTGCGGAACACGTAGCCGCGCGATTTCAGGCTCTCGCGCAGCGCTTCGTAATTCTCGATGATGCCGTTGTGGACGACGGCGATCTCGCCGCCGGACAGGTGCGGGTGCGCATTGTCGGACGTCGGCGCCCCGTGCGTGGCCCAGCGCGTGTGCGAGATGCCCGTCGTGGCCTTGAGATGCAACGCGTCGGCCTGTGCCGCGAGGTCGGCAACCCGTGCCGTCGAAACGAGCCGCTCGAGAATCGGGCTTGCGCCGCCGTTCACGACCGCAAGCCCGGTCGAATCGTAGCCGCGGTACTCGAGGCGCCGGATGCCTTCGATGAGGATCGGCACGATGTTGCGATCGGACGTGGCGCCGACAATCCCGCACATGATCAGCTCACCCCTTCTTCCGCGGCCGCTTCCAGCGCGGATTCGAAACCTGCGCGGCGCGTGCCAGCGTCAGTTGTCCGGCCGGCGCTTCCTTCACGACGGTGCTGCCGCCGCCGATCGTCGCCCCGGCGCCGATCGTGATCGGCGCGACGAGCACGCAGTTGGAGCCGACGTGCACGTCGTCGCCGATGATCGACCGATGCTTGTTCGCGCCGTCGTAGTTCGCGGTGATCGAGCCGGCGCCGTAATTGACGCGGCTGCCGACGACCGCGTCGCCGACGTACGCCAGATGATTCGCCTTGGAGCCGGCGCCGAGCGTGCTCGCCTTCACTTCGACGAAGTTTCCGATGTGCACCTCTTCAGCAAGCTCCGTGCCGGGGCGCAGTCGCGCATACGGACCGATGCGGCAATGCCGGCCTATCGTCGCCGAATCGACGTGGCAGAACGCATCGACACGCGTATCGTCGCCCACCGCGCAGTCGCGCAGCACGCAATACGGACCGACGTGCGCACGCTCGCCGAGCCGCACGCTGCCCTCGAAGACGCAACCGACGTCGATCGTCACGTCGCGCCCGCATTCGAGATCGCCGCGGATGTCGATGCGGTCGGGGTCGGCGATGGTCGTCCCGGCAAGCATCAGTGTCGTGGCCTTGCGCCGCTGCAGGATGCGCTCGAGCTTCGCGAGTTGGGCACGATCGTTGACGCCGAGGACCGACACTTCGTCGTTGACGACGTGCGCGCCGATGCCGACGCCCTCGGCAACCGCCATCGCCACGATATCGGTGAGGTAGAACTCGCCCTGCGCATTGTGCGGCGACAGCCTCGACAGCCAGGCCTTCAAAAGCGCGGTCGGCGCCGCGATGAATCCGGTGTTGATCTCGTTGACCGCGCGCTCCTCGGGCGTTGCATCGCGCTCCTCGACGATCGCCCGCACATCGCCGGCGGGCCCGCGCACGATGCGCCCCAGTCCGAACGGGTTGCGCACGCGCGCCGTGAGGAGGCCAACGCGGCTTGCCTGCGCGATTTCGGCGACGCTTGCAAGGGCTTCGGACGGGACGAGCGGCACGTCGCCGAGCCCGACGAGCGTCACGCCGTCGAGCGGCAGCGCGTCGAGCGCGAGGCGTGCGGCATCGCCCGTGCCGCGCGGCGGATCCTGGCGCACGAAGCTGACATCGGGCGCGGCAAGCGCGCGCTCGACGCTGTCCGCGTCATGGCCGACGACGACCGCGATCGCGCGCGGTGACAGCGCCCGCGCAGCCGTCAGGACGTACGCAGCGAGCGGCTTTCCAGCCAGGGTGTGCAGCACCTTCGGCAACGCCGAATGCATTCGCTTGCCTTGGCCGGCGGCGAGGATGACGACATCGAGCGGGGAAGCCATCGAACGGAAGAAACGCGGGGACGACGGCGATGATACGCCAGTGCACCATGTCGACTTTTCCGCGCGGCGGCCGACCGGCGGTCGCGACGCGGCCATCCGGTGCAGCACCGGCAGCGTAGCGCCGGCGCGGGCACCGCGGCAGTCAGCCGTGGTGCTGGATCGTCGGAGGACTGATCGACATCAGGTCGATCATGTTGCCGAAGTTCGCCGCCTCGAAGCGCCGGGGAATCGAGCGCTCGCGGCACTCGACGATCTCGCACTGGACGTACATCTGGCGCAGGCGACGCTCGGCGTCGCGCTGCGATCCGGCGATGATCGAAACGTTGTCGATCCGCTGTCCCATCCGGGTGCGGATCGTGAAGCCGTAGCGGATCATGGTTGCTCTGCCTCCTGTTTCGTGGCCGGCGTCCTATGCGAATCAGTGGATTACGACGTCCGGGAGTCGCATAAGGCAAATACCGTTCCCCACGATGCGCGAACGCTGCGGTGGACTGGATAGAGGCTGCATCGGCGCGCGTCTGGTTCAGGCACCCTGTAGCGTTTAAGCGGCCGTCGAAGCGAGCGAGCGCCCACTTCGAACCTTCCGTCGATTCACCCCGGCGCGGCGCCCTTGCCCGTCCGGCGAACGCTTCGTGTCGCTTCTGCATGGACGCCGCGTGACTCAAAGCGACCGTATGCGTTGTCGCGGCGGGGCAGGTATTGCACAATCCGAGCGCCAGACGGCAGCCGACACGGGAGGAACGCGATGTATTGCGCGACATGCGGGCAGGCAGTTCCGGAAGGCGCGACGATCTGCGGCAATTGCGGGACGTCGACCGCGGCGAAGGCGGCCGAGACCGCATCCGCGGCGTCGCCTCCGGGCGTCGGCGCGGTGCCCCCGCCACCGGCCTATGGCGGCGGCCCGAGCATCGATGCGGGCGCGGGAACGACGCTCGTCAACCGCATCGTCGAGCGCGCCAAGGCCATCGTGCTGACGCCGCGCACCGAGTGGCCGGTGATCGCCGACGAGGCGACGACCGCGCAGGACATCTATGTCCGCTACGTTGCACCGCTGGTGGGCGTCGGCGTGCTGGCGTCGTTGATCGGCGGCGTGCTGATCGGCATTCCCGTGCCGCTGCTCGGCACGGTGCGTCTCGGCATCGGTGCGGCGCTCGGCGGGGCGATCCTGCACTTCGTGCTGACGTTCGTTGCGATCTTCGTCGTCACGATGATCGTCGATGCACTCGCGCCGACCTTCGGCGGCCAGAAGGATGCGCTTCGCGCATTGAAGGTCACCGCGTACAGCTTCACGCCCGCGTGGGTGGCGGCGATCCTGACGATCGTGCCCGCGCTCGGCTTCATCGCCGCGCTGCTCGGTCTCTACGGGCTTTACCTCATGTACCTCGGATTGCCGGTGCTGATGCGCGCACCCGCGGACAAGGCGCTCGGCTACACCGTCGTCGTCGTGCTGTGCGCGATCGTGCTCAACGTCGTCGTCGCCGTGCTGACGGGTCTCGTTACCGGCGGGTAGGGCGCGCACGCGTGACGTGCATCGGCCTCAGTCGCTGGCCAGCAACAGGTCGGCAAGCTCCGCGAACCCGGCACCCGCTTCGCGCGTGGTGATCCATGCGGGCGGCGTGACGATGCGGTCGAGAAATCGCCGCAGGTTGGCGACGCCGACGGCATTCGGGAAGTATGCGAACATCGGCGCGTCGTTCGGCGAATCGCCGGCGAACACGCAGGTGCTGCGCGCGGCATCGAGATCGAGCGCGAACGCTTCGCGCATCAGTATCCTCGTCATCGCGAGCTTGTCGTAATCGCCGAACCAGCCGTTGACGTGGATCGAGCTCACCTTCGCCGTCATGCCCTCGGCCTGCATCAGCGCCACGATCCGGTCGACGTCGAGCGCGGAAAGCGGCGCCACGTCCTCGCAATAGTCGATCGCAAGATCGGTCTCGCGATAATGCTGATCCGACGCCAATGCGCTGCCCGGCACCGCCGCGACGATCCGCGCACCGATTGCGCCGATCCGTGCACGCGTCCGTTCGCGGTCGGCGTCGCCCGCGACGAACCGGCACACGAGCTTTCCGCGCGCTTCGTCGAAGCGCATGTAGAACGCGCCGTTCTCGCCGACCACCGCATCCACCGGCCACATTCGCGCGATGTGATCGCACCAGCCCGCCGGCCGGCCGGTCACGGGAACGACAATGCGGCCGCTCGCAGAAAGCCGCGCCAGCGCCGCGTACGCCTCGACCGTCAGCTTGCCGTCGGTCGTGAGCGTGTCGTCGATGTCGGTCAGCACGAAACGGATCGCGCGCCGAGCCGCGAGCGGCATCTGCGCTAGCGGACGCGGCGGCATCGCTTTGCTCATTGGCCGAGGTACTCGCCGACGCGTGCACACGCTTCGCGCGTCATCGCTAGCCCGCATTTCGTGCGCCGCCACAGCACGTCCTCGGCGGTCGCGGCCCATTCGTCGCGCTGCAGGTAGCGTATTTCGCGCTCGGTAAGTTGCGAACCGAAGTCTTCGCCAAGGTCGGCGGGCGAGCGCGCGTCGGCGAGAACGGCCAGCGCGCGGGTCCCGTGCCGACGGGCGAGCGCACGCAACAGGTCGGCCGGCAGGGCGGGGTAGCGCCGGCGCAGCTCCGCGAGCCATCCGTCCCGATCGCCGTCCGGAATGTCGCCGCCGGGCAGCGGCGCCGCATGCGTCCACGCTGAGCCCATCGCCGGAAAGAACGGGCGCAACTCGGCGAGCGCCGCTTCGGCGAGCTTGCGATATGTCGTGATCTTGCCGCCGAAAATCGACAGCACCGGCGCGTTCGCGGCGTCGCGGGCGGTGTCGAGCTGCAGCACGTAATCGCGCGTGATCGCCGACGGGTCGCTGGTGCCGTCGTCGTAGAGCGGACGCACGCCGCTGTACGACCAGACGATATCGCTCGGCGCGAGCGGCCGCTCGAGATACGTGTTGGCGAGCGTCAGCAGGTAGTACGTCTCCTCGTCGCTTATCACCGGATGCGCGTAGTGCTCGACCGGCACATCCGTCGTTCCGATCAGCGAATAGTCATCCTGGTAGGGAATCACGAAGACGATGCGGTTGTCGGCATTCTGCAGGATGTAGGCGTGCGGCGCATCGTGAATGCGCGGCACGACGATGTGGCTGCCCTTCACGTGGCGAACTCCCGCCTTGACCGGAACGTCGGTCAACTCGCCGAGCACCGCGCGCACCCACGGTCCCGCGGCGTTGACGAGCGCTCGCGCGGTGATGCCGGACGACGCACCGGCGGCATCGACGAGCGTCGCATGCCACAGACCGTTGTCGCGCCGCGCCGCGGCGAGCTTCGTGCGCACGCGGATGTCGGCGCCGTGCGCATGCGCATCGAGCGCATTGCACACGACGAGCCGCGCGTCGTCGACGCGCGCATCGGCATAGACGAAGCCCTTGCGAAAGCGTGGCTTGAGGCCGGCGCCGTAGCGCGTGCCGTCGAGCCGCACGCTGAACGACTTCGGCAGCGTCATCCGTCCACCGAGCCGGTCGTACATCAAAAGGCCCGCGCGGATCATCCAGGACGGACGCAGGTGCGGCTCGTGCGGCAGCACGAATGGCAGCGGCTCGATGAGGTGCGGTGCGGCGCGCAACAGCACCTCGCGCTCGGCGAGCGCCTCGGCGACGAGGCGGAACTCGTAATGCTCGAGATAGCGCAGGCCGCCGTGGATCAGCTTCGTGCTGGCCGACGACGTGTGCGCCGCGAGATCGTCCTTCTCGACGAGCACGACCGAGAGGCCGCGCCCGGCGGCGTCACGCGCGATGCCGGCGCCGTTGATGCCGCCGCCGATCACGAGCAGGTCGAAGGGACGCGTCTCCATTGGCGGGAGGCGCGATTCTACCGGATCGACGCTGCGCGGCCGTGCGCCACCTCGCGCACGATCGGGTAGGATCGGCTTCCCCGTTTCACGCTGCCGCCCATGGAGCTCATCCCCGAGATCACCGCGCTCGACGCCGAGATGCAGGCGTGGCGCCATCACCTGCACGCGCACCCGGAAACGGCGTTCGAGGAGGAGGCGACGAGCGCCTTCGTCGCGGAAAAGCTGCGCGCATTCGGCCTCGAAGTGTACACCGGGCTTGCGAAGACGGGGGTCGTCGGCGTGCTTCGCGCCGGGCGCGCGCAGGCGGCCATCGGCCTTCGCGCCGATCTCGATGCGCTGCCCATCGACGAGCGATCGGGCGTGGCGCACGCTTCGCAAAACCCGGGCCGCATGCATGCGTGCGGTCACGACGGGCATACGACGATGCTGCTCGGGGCCGCGAAGGCGCTCGCCGCGCGGCGCAACTTCGACGGCACGCTGCATTTCATCTTCCAGCCGGCGGAGGAAAACGAGGGCGGCGGCCGCGTGATGGTGGAGGAGGGCCTGTTCGATCGCTTCCCGATGCGCGCCGTGTACGGGATGCACAACTGGCCGCGACTACCCGCCGGTACGTTCGCGATGCGTGCAGGGCCGCTGATGGGCGCGTACGACATATTCGAAATCGTCGCGACCGGCAAGGGCGCGCACGCGGCGATGGCTTACCAGGGCAAGGACCCGATGCTGTTCGCCGCGCATGCGATCCACGCGCTGCAGACGATCGTGTCGCGCAACCTCCACCCGCAGGATGCCGGCGTCGTCAGCGTCACCCAGGTGCACGCAGGCGACACGTGGAACGTGATCCCCGAAACGATCGTGCTGCGCGGCACCGTGCGCACGTTCGAGCCCGGCGTGCAGGATCTGATCGAGCGGCGGATGCGCACGCTCGTCGACGGCATTGCGGCAATGTTCGAGATGCGCGCAAGCCTCCGCTACGAGCGCCGCTATCCGGCGACCGTCAACAGCGAAGACGAGACGGCGCGTGCGCGCGATGCCGCGGCGGCCGTCGTCGGCATCGACAACGTCGATACCAATCCGACGCCGGAGATGGGCAGCGAGGATTTCGCGTTCATGCTGCAGCAAAAGCCCGGGTGCTACGTCTGGCTCGGCGCGGGCCGCGGCCCCGACACGCCGAACATCCACAACCCGCACTACGACTTCAACGACGCGGTGCTGCCGATCGGGGCGAGCTATTGGGTGACGCTCGCGGAACGGGAACTGCCGAAGAAGCGCGCGTAGCCGTCACGCGGCCTGCTGCGCGGCGCGGCGGGGCGACAGCAGTGCGTCGATGCGCGCGACGGCGTTCGCGACGCCGCGTTCGGCCGCGACGCAACGCCCGATCTCGTTCGCGCGTTCGCGCATGCCGTTCCCGCTCGCCTTGGCGAGCCGCTCGCGCAGGCGCAACGGCGTCACGTCGCGATAGGCGAGACCGGCAGGGGCGATGCCGACGCGGTGCAGGCGGTCGGCCCAGAAGAACTGGTCCGCGGCGAAGGGCACGACGACGGAAGGCACACCCGCGCGCGCCGCCGCGTGCGTCGTTCCCGAGCCGCCATGGTGGACGACGATGCCGACGCGCGGAAAGAGCCAGTCATGCGGCACGTGTCCGATCCGGTGCACATGGCCCGGCAGCCGTCCTTCGCCGAAGCCGCTCCAGCCCGCATGAAGCAGCGCGCGCCGCCCGTCGAGTGCGCCCAGCACATCGGCGAGAAGCCGGTCGCGATCGAAGCCGGCCATGCTGCCGAAGCCGACATACACCGGCGCTTCGCCGGCCGCGAGAAACGCCTCGAGGGCGGCGTCGGGCACGAAATGCGGATCGGACCGCGCCCACCAGTAGCCGGTGACCGAGACGCGTTCGGGCCAATCGCGCGGACGTGGGACCAGCGTCGGCGAGATGGCGAACAGGATCGGATAGCCGTTCCACTCCCGGCGCCGGGACGGCTGGTGCGCGACGTCGCGCCGCGCGTCGTTGATGGCCTTGCGAAACGCCCGCCACATCATCGCGAGAACGAGGCGATGGCTGACCCAATTGACGAAACCGGGCAGCCGCCGCGGCGGCAGGAACGGCGACGCGAAGGCGCGCGTCGGCATCATCGGTTGCAGGCCGGCGCCGATCGCCGGGATGCCCAGGCATTCGGCGCAGGAAAGACCGACATAGATCGCGAGTCCCGCACAGACGATCGCATCGGCGTTCTTCGCCCGCGCGAGCGTTTCGCGCATCCACAACGCGGTGTGGCGCGTGGCGATCGCCGCAAGCGCGCGCGCCACGTGCCTGAACTCGTCGCCGCGATGCAGCGTGCCGGGCGCCGCTCGCAGCTCGGCGGTCATGTCGCCTGCGAGTGCCACGAACGGAACGTGCAGCGCGTCGGCGTACGCGTGGCCCGATCGCTCGCCGAGCAGCAGGACGTCGTGGCCCGCGTCGAGCAGTCCTCGGCAAAGTGCCGCCAGCGGTCGCGTGTCGCCTTCGGTGCCGAAGGTCAGCGCAACGATGCGCATCAACCCGGGCGCGTCATCGCCGCCGGGTCGACCCAGCGGTCGAAATCCTCGGCGCTGACGAGACCGAGCTTCAACGCCGCCTCGCGCAGCGTCGAATGCTCGCGATGCGCGGCGAGCGCGATCTTCGCCGCATTCTCGTAGCCGATGTGCGGATTGAGCGCCGTGACGAGCATCAGCGACCGATCGAGATTGGCGCGAATGCGCTCCATCGCGGGCTCGATACCCTGCGCGCAGCGCTGGTCGAACGAGTCGATCGCATCGGCGAGGAGCTCGACCGATTCGAGCGTGCCCTGCAGCATCACCGGCTTGTAAACGTTGAGCTGGAAGTTGCCCTGGCTGCCCGCGAACGCGACTGCCGTGTCGTTCCCGTAAACGCGCATGGCGACCATCGTAACCGCCTCGCATTGCGTTGGGTTGATCTTGCCCGGCATGATCGACGACCCCGGTTCGTTGTCGGGAATCGTGATTTCGCCAAGGCCTGCACGCGGCCCGCTCGCATGCCAGCGGACGTCGTTCGCGATCTTCATCAGCGCCGCCGCCAGCGTACGCAGCGCGGCGCTGACGTTGATGATCGCGTCGTGCGCCGAAAGCGCGGCGAACTTGTTCGGCGCGGACACGAACGGCACGCCGGTTTCGCGTGCGATTACCGCCGCCACCGTCGCGCCGAACCGGGGATGTGCGTTGAGGCCAGTGCCGACGGCCGTCCCGCCGAGCGCAAGCGGCATCAGGCCGCTGCGCGTGAACTCGATGAGCGTGCGCGCATCGTCGAGCTGCGCCACCCAGCCGGAAACGATCTGTCCGAGCGTCACCGGCGTCGCGTCCTGCAGGTGCGTACGCCCGATCATCACGACCTCCGCGAACGCATGCGCCTTGGCGTCGAGCGTCGTGCGCAGGCGCTCGAGCGCCGGGAGCAGGCGGCGGTCGAGCTCGAAGACCGTCGCGACGTGCATCACCGCCGGGAACGTGTCGTTCGACGACTGCCCGCGGTTGACGTCGTCGTTCGGATGGATCGGCTTCTTCGAGCCGACGGCGCCGCCCGCGAGCTGGATCGCGCGGTTGGCGATCACCTCGTTCGCGTTCATGTTCGACTGCGTGCCGGACCCGGTCTGGAAGACGACCAGCGGGAACTCGCCGTCGAGCGTGCCGTTCACCACTTCCTGCGCGGCGCGTGCGATCAGCGCGACCTTGTCGGGCGCCAGCTCGCCGAGCTCGCCGTTCGCGAGCGCGGCCGCTTTCTTGAGTACGCCGAACGCCCGGATGACCGGTCGCCCCCAGCGGAAACGCTCGACGCCGATCGGGAAGTTCTCGATCGAGCGCTGCGTCTGCGCGCCCCACAGGTGCTCGGCCGGAACGCGCACTTCGCCGAGCGCGTCCTTCTCGATGCGCACACCGGATTCCGATGCGTTGGCCATGAGGCGATCCTACTCCGCCGTTGCGATCGCGGCGCGCCGGCCGCTCGCCTTGCCCTTCGGCGTTTGCCGCGCGCGCGGCAGTGCCGCCGCGGGGCGCGGGACGAGCTTGCGCAGGTCGCCAAGGAGCGTTTGCTGGCGTGCATCGAGGCCCGCCTCGGTTTCGAGCCAGTCGAAGATCGCGTTGAGCTTCTGGCGATCGGACGCGTTGTGCATCAGCTTCGGCAGCGACGCCTTCGCAAGCTTCGGCTCGAACTCGACGACCAGCGTCTCCTCGTGCAGCAGGCGGCGGAAATGATCCTCGTCGATGTCGCGCAGCACGCCCGTGGGCTGCAACAGCGCGCGCGTGTGCTCCATTTGCGCGAGCCGCCGCTTGCCGCCACCCGCCTTCACGATCAGGATGCCCGTGCGGATGATCGCCTCGGGCAGTCCGCCCTGGTCGATTTCGTCGAGCACCTGGCGCACGGCCGGCAACGCGCGCGCGTCGAACGGCGTCTGGCGGCGAATCATCGCGCGCTGATCGGCCATCGAGAGCGACAGCAGGTTGCCGTACATCTCGTAGAACGCGGCCTCGCTTGCGGCATCACGCAGATCGCGGTAGAGATCGAGTGCCGCGGTCACGTACCCGGACGCAAGCTGCTCGGTGCGCCGTCCGAGGTTGTCCGCCGAGCGGGGGCGCCGATGGGCGCGCGCGGCCGCGGCCATCGCGGGCAAGCCGGCAAAGAGCGGGTTGCGATCGGAAAACCACCAGCGCTGCACGCGCAATGGATGCCATTCGCGCAGCACCTTGCCGAGCCATTCGGGCATCGCCTCGCGCACGAGCGGACGCACGAGCAATTCGTACGCGCGCTCGTTCAGCTCGGAGAGTGCCGCAACCGCCTCGAACGGCTTTTCATCGACGCGATCGTATTTCTGCAGGCGCTTCAGGTCCTCGAGCCTGCGTTCATGCAGCGTGACGTCGTATTCGACGTTGCCGTCCGCGCCGATCCGTTCAGCGATCTCCATGCCGTACAGTCCGGGCGGCAGCGCCTGGATGTACTTGAGCACCGACACGATCTGCGTGTGCTCCTTCTTCGCGACCTTGCCCGAGACGAAAATGCCGAGATGCCCGACGTCCTCATGGATGAGCCCGACGATCGTCTGCCCGTTGGCCTTGATCTCCTCGGTGCTCGAGTAGAGATCGCTGATCCAGTTGAACGCCTGCTGCGGCGGCGTGATGTTGTCGCCCATCGACGCGAAGACGATGATCGGTTGCTTGATCGCCTTGAGGTCGAAATAGCGTCCGGGGCCGAGGCGCGCCTCGCCCTGCGCGAGCTTGTTGC
>DASSVX010000206.1:0-2613 GCA_035705655.1 Casimicrobiaceae bacterium | reverse complement strand
GGCCGCCGGCTCACCCGGTGGCGCCGCGAACGACCGGGTCGATACCGGCGCCTGCATTGGCGCCAGCGTGTCCCAATCGGGCGTCGCGCCGGTTGCGAAACCCGGCTGCGACAGCGAGTTCAGCGCGAGCGTGCCGTCTCGAATCGCGAGCCGCACCGCACCGTGCGAGCGCTCGTACAGGCCGGGATGCGCGTCGAGAAACGACGTCTGCTCATGCTCGGGCGCGCTCGCCATGCCGTCGATGTAGTGATGGCCGTTGCGCTCGATGTGCTCGAGGCCGAGCACGCTGGCAAGTGCAAGATCCTGCTGGAGCGCGAGCCCGGCGGGTGTGGTGAGATCCTCCGCCGACAGGAAGTAACGTCCATCGCCGGTGCGGTTCCACACCGCACAGCGCAACGCATTGACGAGCGACTTGTAGAGACCCTTGCAGCTCTTGCTCGACGCGCCGCGGTAGCCGCATGCGCGGGCACGCGGAAACGCACCGAGCGTCGCATCGGCCTCGTCGATCAACAGCGCCGCCGGCGCGCGTGCATCGACGTCCTCCTGGAACGTGCGCCGCCGTGGCAGCGGCTGCTCGACGAAGGCGAGCGATGCGCAGAGGCGACCAAGGGCGCGCATCGCCTTCAGCCGGTCGAAGAGCTCGCGCAGCGCATCGACGCTTTCGTACTGCTCGTTGCCGTCGAGCGTGACACCGTAGCGCGGCAGGCGGTCGAGCACGCGCGCGATGTCGCCGACGCGCGCCGCATCGGCCGGCGGGTCACCCGCGAGCTTGATCTTGAACCAGTGCACGCCATGGCGCTCGATGACCTCTTCCAGCGATTCGGGCAGGCTGTCGTTGACCGTCGCAGGATGACCGCGCAGCACGTCGGCGAGGCCGACGGTATGCCGCACGGCGATCGATGGGCGCGGATGCAGCGTGCGCACGAACGCATCGGCGTCGGCGTCGTTCACGTCGGCCGCGACGCCGGCCGGCGCAAAGCCGATCGCGTTGCTTTGCACGGCGGCGAAGAAAGAAATGCCGAGCGCGTTGCAGCACGCGTCGAGTATCGCCTTGTCGATTTCCGCTGCGCCGAACGCCGCGGCGAGCGGGGGCAGACCGCGCAAATTACCCTCGACCTGACAGTGCGCGATGTGCGCGGCCGAATGTCCGAATGCGGTCAGGGGCGCACGATCGGACAGATACGCCGCACGGGCGAGCGCGAGCGACATGCGCAGCTCGTCGATGTTGTCGTCGTTGGACAGCGCCGGCCGCTTGTCGAACCACTTCGGCACCATCAGCTCCGCGCTCGCGCCTTCCGCCGAACGGCCGTCTTCGCCGACAATCCGTGCGCGCACGAACGCCTGCACGCCTTCCGCCACGGTTGCCGCGCCGAAGCGAAAGGGCAGCCGGTAGCGCACCGGCCGCTCGAAGCAGTCGATCTCGGCGATGCGGAAGACGGGAGCGTGGGCGGACATGCAGCGCGCGATGGTGCAGTGCTGGGCGTCAGGCGTCGAGCGTGCCCTGCGCGTAGAAGTGGCGGCGGATCGTCTGCGTGAGCTCGCCGAACTGCGGCTGGCTCATCACCCGCAGCGACCGCGGCCGCGTCAGGTTCACGTCGTAGATGGCGGCGATGGTGCCCGGCCGCTCGGACATGACGAGCACGCGATCGGCAAGAAACACGGCTTCGGGAATGCTGTGCGTGATGAACAGCACCGTTTTCTTCGTTTCGAACCAGATCCGCTGCAGCTCGACGTTCATCTTCTCGCGCGTCATCGCGTCGAGCGCGCCGAACGGCTCGTCCATCAGCAGCACGGCAGGATCGTGCACGAGCGCGCGGCAGATCGACGCGCGTTGCTGCATGCCGCCCGAAAGCTGCCACGGAAGCTTGCGCTCGAATCCGTCGAGGCCGACCAGATGCAGCAGCGCCTTCGCCTTCGGCAGGTATTTCGTCTTGTCGAGGTGGCGCATTTCGATCTGCAGCATCACGTTGTCGAGCACGGTGCGCCATGCGAGGAGCACGGCGCTCTGGAAGACGATGCCGACGTTGTCCGGCGGACCGTCGACGCGCGTGCCGCCGACGCGGATGTCACCCGATGATGCGGGCAGCAGCCCCGCCACCATCTTGAGCAGCGTCGACTTGCCGCAGCCCGACGGGCCGACGATGGCGAGGAATTCACCGTCGTCGATCGCGAACGTGAGCGGCCGCAGCGACTCCACCGGACCGTCGGCGGTGACGTAGGTCTTCGCGACGCGATCGACTTCGATCAGCGGACGCCGGGCGGCGGCCTGTGCGTCAGGCGTCTGCGCAGTGGATTCGTCGGCAAGCCGCATCGGCGCGATCGTCCGTGCGCCGATCAGGGCAGGTACGCGTTCGTGTAGTAATCCTCGGGCTTTCCGGCCTCCGATTTGTCGACGCCGCCGTACTGCGTCAGAAGGGCGAGCGTTTCGGACATGTTCTTCGCCCCGACGCGCAGCGGCCGGTCGTTCGGATTGTCGGGACCCTTGTAAAGTCGCGCCGTCTCCTTCATGCCGACGAGCGCGGTGTCGCGCACGCCCGATTTGGGCTTCGCCTTCAGCATCGCGTCGACCGCCGCCTCGGGATTCTTCGCGGCTTCCTCGAGCGAGCGCGTCGC
>DASSVX010000205.1:0-2149 GCA_035705655.1 Casimicrobiaceae bacterium | reverse complement strand
TCACTGCGAGCGCCACCAGGACTCCGCCTTGCACGTGTCCCACCCGATTCGTAGCGTGCATTCCGATCGTGAGGCGACGCGCCGGCTCCGAAGTGTCGGCAACGCGCTCGCCGCCCCACAGGCGGCACACCAGTGATTCCGATGCGCCCTCCCGCGGGAGCGCCGCAGCGCATCGTTCCAATGCTTCGCGCTCGTCGGGATCCAGTTGCTGCTCGTCGAGAGCCACCTGCGAAGCGACGGGCTCGCGCTGCCAGGGCAACGGCGCGAGAACTACGTCCTCGGGCGCGCGCAATCGCGCAAACTTTCCGAGCGCATAGGCGATCGGTTTGCCGGCGGCTTCGAATGTCGCCTCGGTCAGCGAATAGCCATCGGACTGGGTGCATCCATCGCGCGGCCGCACCAGTGCCGACACGTCACTGGTTGCCCTAGCGCCGGTCAGCTGCAGCTGCAACTCGAGCGTCGCCTGCCGCTCGTGATGTGCATCGCGCACGCGCGCTGCGGTTCCGAGCGCCATGTCGGCGAACACGGCAAGCGCGACGAGGTCGAGGCGGCCGTCGCTATCGGTCAGGTGCGGCGCAAGCGGAAGCACTAAGCGCGCGTGCTCGGGACCGACCTCGGGCCACCGCGCATCGAGCAGGTGACCGGGGAAGTGGTAACCCGGCGTGCGATGCGCGGCGATCGCGAGCAACACCCGATTGCGCATCGATTGCTGCCCGTTGGCCTCCATCGTCGGCGAATCGTCCATCACGATGGCCGCCTGGCTGGGCAGAGCCTAGCGTGCATCGCCGTCCACGCCATCCTCCGGAAGCGGATGCCGCCAGCCTTCGAGCCGGTCGTGCGCGATCGATTCGGCGCTGCGCTCGCGCACGTCGCCGTAACCGCCGGCTCCCGGCGTGCGGACGAGCAGCTCGTCGCCCTCGTTCAAAAGATGCAGACGGCGCACGTCGATCGAGCGGCCGTTGATCTGCACGTCGCCAAGGCCGCCGGCACCGCCGCCGGCGAGGCCGGGCGCAGGCATTCGCGTACGCTCGGCAAGGAATACGGCCGCCATCGGTGTCGGCGAACGGCTTTCGAGCAGGATGTCCTGGCCCAGGCCGCCGCAATGGCGTCCCTCGCCGCCCGAGTTCTCGCGCAGCCGCTTGTAGCGGACGAAGAACGGGGTATCGCGTTCGGTGACCTCGACCGGCGTCGACGCGATGTTGTTGGGCCACGAGTAACAGCTGACGCCGTCCTTGCGCGACGTCGCGCCCATCCCGCCGTTGTAGAAGAGCACATTCGCATACGGCTTGCCATCCTCTCGCACGCCGCTGATTACCATGCTCCACAACGGCGATCCGGGCGCGGCGGAAACGCGATCGGGAATAACTTGATGCAGCGCGCCGAACACGAGCGACGGCAGGTAATCGCCGCTGCAGATGCGTCCGCCGACCGATGCCGGGAAGCGTGCATTAAGCAGCGAACCCTCGGGTGCACGTACGGTCAACGCCCGGAACATGCCCTCGTTGTTTGGAAGATCGGGCAGCAGTGCGCACTTGAGCGCGTACGCGGTCATCGCGAACGTGTACGCATAGACGACATTGATGCCGCGCGACTGCTGCGGCGACGTGCCGGCATAGTCGACGTCGATTCCGTCGCCCTCGATCGTCAGCGCGATTCGGAACGTGAACGGCTCGTCGAGACCGTCGGTGACCATCTCGTAGCGGTACGTGCCGTCCGGCAGCGCGCGCACGGCCTCGCGCATCGCCGCGTCGGATCGGCGATACAGCTCATCGGCGAACTCATCCAGCGAATGCAGCCCGTAATCGTCCATCAGCGTGCGCAAGCGCTGCTCCATCACCTCGAGCGCGCCCACCTGCGCGAAGAGGTCGCCGACTGTCTGGTCGGGCGTGCGCACGTTCGTGCGCATCAGCGTCAGCAGCGACTCATCGGGTACGCCCTCGCGCAGCAGCTTCATCGGCGGGATGTGGAAGCCTTCCTCGAACACCTCGCGCGGCTCGACCGAGCGGATGCGGCCACCGATGTCGGGAACGTGCGCGCAGCACGCCGCGAACGCGACAAGCCGATTCCCGTGGAACACCGGCTTGACGAGCTGCACGTCGTTCAGGTGTCCCGAACCCTTCCACGGATTGTTCGTGATCAGAACGTCGCC
>DASSVX010000204.1:0-5222 GCA_035705655.1 Casimicrobiaceae bacterium | reverse complement strand
GACCGCACGATCGCGTTGCTGAAGCCGGGTGTCACGACGGACACGATCGCGAAGTCGCTGCCCATCGCGGGCGACATCGGCTTCGCGAGCGAAATGGACGCGTTCGGCCTCAATTTCTGCCACGGCCTCGGCCTCGGCCTGCACGAGCGGCCGCTGATCTCGCGGCTCAACTCGCTGAAGGAGCCGATCGAGCTGAAGGCGGGCATGGTGTTCGCCGTCGAGACCTACTGCCCGGCCAGCGACGGCGTGTCGGCGGCGCGCATCGAGGAAGAGGTGATTCTCACGCCCGGCGGGCCGCAGGTCATCTCGCTTTATCCGGCGCAGGAGCTGCCGATCGCCAATCCGTACTGACGTTCTGATTCGCGTTGTACAGGCCGAGGCCGCCGCCGAACACGTTGACGCCGCCGATGCGCCGTCCGACCATCGGATCGTGCGCGGTGCCGTAGGCGGAAGGACTGCCGCCGTACGCGACGTCGGTATCGACCGGATTGCTGGGCGCGAGCGACGGGTGTAAGCCCGGTCGACATCGCGGACCGGCGGTGACATAGTTCGCGGCCTCGGCCCGCGAGCACAGGTGGCCGCTATCCGCGCGTACGTGTTGGCGAAAGCGAATGACTGTGACATGAAGCGGCGTTCCTTCCTCGGCATCGTCTGCGTCGCGCCAGGCGCGCCTGTACGTGCTGCCGTTTCGCGAGCAACGATTCATCGTGTCGGCTACCTGCACCCCACCGACGCGCATGACGTGGCCTACGTGGCATTCCGGACGGCGCTCGAGCGCGCCGGTTACGTGATCGGCGCCAACACGATTCTCGAGGAGCGCTTCGCCGAGGGCGACATGCCGCGCTTGCCCGCGCTCGCGGCGGAGCTGGTGGCGAAGCGTGTCGACGTCATCGTTGCCGTTTCGCCGACCGCGATACGCGCGGCACGTGCGGCAACGCGCACGATTCCGATCGTGATGGCGTTCAGCGGCGACGATCCGGTCACGAGCGGCTTCGCCGCCACGCTCGCCCGTCCCGGCGGCAACACCACCGGATTGACCACGGTGGCGCTCGACATGGCGCCGAAATGGATCGAGTTGCTGGCGGATCTTCGACCCGGCCTCGAGGCGATCGCCGTCCTGCGGGCACCGCGCCGGCCGGACCATGACGCGCAGATCGCGGTCATGCGCGCAGCCGCACAAAGCCAGGGCATTCGCCTGGACGCTGCCGAAGTGAGCAGCGTCGAGCAGTACGCGCGCGCGTTCGACGGTCTCGTCGACGCGGGATGCGAGGGAATCGTCGTGCTCGCCGGCCCCGAGTTCACGCACAATCGCGTGCGCCTGGTCGAACTCGTGAACGCGCACCGGCTGCCCTCGGTGTACCAGTTCTCGGATTTCGTGCTTGTCGGCGGACTCGCGTCGTACGGCCCGGGCATCGCCGATCTGTCGGCGCGCGCCGTCGCTTACGTGGACAAGATCCTGAACGGCGCGAACCCGGCCGAGCTTCCGATCGAGCAGCCGCGAAGGCTCTTTCTCGTGCTGAACCGCAAGACCGCCAATGCGCTCGGTATCGCGATCCCGCCGCGGATCCTGCTGCAGGCCGACGAGATCATCCAGTGATCGCCTGCTTTGCGCCCACGAGGTGCTCGAGCAGTGCGCGGAGCTTGCCCGGCGTCGTCGGCTTGAACGCGATCGGATCCCCGGTCGTCCGCGCCTGCGCGAGATATTCGGGCGACGATTCACCGGTGACTAACGCATACGCTGCCGAGCGGCACTCGCGCTTCAGCCTGTCGACGACGTCGATGCCCGTCTCGCCGTCGCGCAGCCGCAAGTCGCAAAGAACGACATCGGGCGGCTGCTCGCGAGCGTGCTCGATGGCTGCATCGCCGCTCTCGGCCGCCGCGACGTCGCATCCCCATCGGGCAAGCAATCCCTGCATCGCATCGCGCGCGGCCGATTCGTCGTCGACGATCAGCACGCGAACGCCGCGCAGCGGCTCGGCGATCGGCAGTTCGAGCGGGCGTGCCGCTTCCACCGGCTTCGCGCGGGGGACGCGAATGCGCACCAGCGTGCCTTTGCCGAGCGTGGATTCGATGCTGACGCGGTGATCCAGCAAAGCAGCGAGCCGCTTGACGATGGCAAGCCCGAGTCCGAGCCCGCTGTTGCCACCGGCCTGCGTCGGCACTGCGGTGTAGAACTCCTCGAATACCTGCGGCAGGTGCACCGCATCGATGCCGATTCCGGTGTCCGCGACGATCACTTCGGCCTCGTCGCCTCGGCGGCGGCACCCGATCAGGATGCGGCCGTCGCGCGTATAGCGCAGCGCGTTGGCGATGACGTTGAGCAGAATGCGTTGCAGCAACACGGGGTCGGAGTCGGCCCATAGCGACGTGGGCGCCAACGTGAGGGCGAGGCCTTTCGCCTCGGCGCTCGGTGCGAACTCGGAAGCGAGACGGGACAGAAGATCGTTCAACGCGAGCGGTCCTCGCTTCGCGCTGATCGCGCCGACGTCGAGTTTCGAAAGGTCGAGCAGCGCCTCGAGGAGCTCGTTCAGCGCATCGACCGACCGCTCGATCTTTTCGAGCAGCGTTGTCGCATCGGGCGGAAGCTCGACGCCGCGAAGCTGTCCGACGAACAGCGCAAGCGCGTGCATCGGCTGGCGCAAATCGTGGCTGGCAGCGGCGAGAAAGCGCGTCTTCGCTTCGTTGGCGAGCGCAAGCTCGCGCGTGCGCTCCGCGATGCGGGTTTCCTGCATCGCGTACGTGTCCTGCACCCGTCCCGCCATGAGATTGAACTGGTGCGCGAGCGCTTCGAGCTCGTCGCCGGTCGAAAGCGCGATGCGGCGGTCGAACCGGCCTTCGCCGATCTGCCTCGCACGCGTTTCGATTTCGCGGATTGGCCGCACCATCCGTCGCGCGAGCAGGATCGACGCCGCGATGGCGGCAATCAGGCCGAGCACGACGAGCGCGACGGAGCGTTCGAGCGATGCGTACACGGGGCGCAACGCTTCGTCGAGCGGCTCCTCGGCAAACACGACCCAGCCGAGGCTGTCGATCGGCGCTGCCGTGGACACGACGGGCACGCCGGCCAGGTCCCGAGCTTCGGCGATGACGAGCGTCCCCTGCGACGTCCGATCGAGCGCGCGACGAACCTGCGGCAGCGTCGACAGATCGGTCTTCCGCAGCACGAGCCCGATGTCGGGGTGCGAGATCAGCTCTCCGGCGCGATCGACGACGTAGGCGACGCCGTCATGCGTGAGCTGCACCTGGGACACGACGTCCCACACGTACTTGAGATCGACCTCGGCGACGAGCACGCTGCCGCCCGGATCGCGCGCTGCGGCGACGGACACGTACGGCTCCGTCTCCTTGCGGAAATGGATCGGGCCGACGTAGCTCGACGTCTTGCGCGCGGTGCGAAATCCTGGCTCGGCGGACCAGTTGCGCGCGGCGTCGACCACGTTGCGGTCGAATCGGGACAGCGCGATCCGCTCGTCGCCGCCGGCGTCGATCCAGCGGACTCCGCTGACCTCGGGATGGTGGCGCAGCAGCGCGACGAGCTCGAGCTGCAGATCCTCGAGCGCGACCGGACCGTTCGCGTTGAACTTGCCGACGATCGCGTGCAGCGCGTCCTGCACGCCGCGCATGAAGCTCTCGATGTCGGCCGCGGCGAACTGCGCCTTGGCTTGCTGCACGTCCTCGAGCGCCGTGACCGACTCGCGATACGCGAAATAGCCGCCGACGGCACCGCTGATGACGAGGAGCGCGCTGACGACGCCTGCGAAATAGGCGGCGTACTTCCAGAACAGCGAGTGCCGGGTGAGGGTCGGCATTGGGACTATTCCGGCGATGCGTATCGGTGATCGGATCGAAACCGTCGAATCGATCGCGGAGCATACCCGACGGCGAACGCGCGGCGCGAGGACGCGCCGGGGCGTCCTCGGCGCCGCGGATCGCGAGTCCTACTGGAACCGGACGCCCGTCGCCCTTCCGCACAGCGTGAAGAGCGTGTCGCCGTTCAGATCGAGGAAGGCAATGGTCGCGGTGTAGTCGAGCCTTTCACCCTGTGGCGACAGCTGTGCGGCGCCGTTGATGTCGACGCTGCCTGCCGGGGCGCCGCCATCGTACGCGATGCCGGTAATCCGGAACTTGTAGCTCTGCGCACCCGGCACGCGCTTCCAGCTTCCGAATTCCGGACTTCCGTCGGCGGGCGTCGAGCCCGGCGAGGCCCCGAAGCCGCTGTAGGTTCCGCCCTCGTGGAACACCATGATGGCCGGGAACGAGCTGCGCACCTCGCCGGTGACGCAATCGACGCCGTGCCTCGTTACGTTCCATGTGCCTTCGAGCGTCGGTTGCGCCGCCTGCGCCGCCGCGAGGGACGTACCGAGCATCAGCGCCACACCCGTTGCTGCCATAATCGACCTGCGAAACGTCACCGATTTCATGAGAAGCCTCCCTGGAAGATCACTCGGCCGGACGTGCGGACTGCACGACCGTGCGAGCGACGTTACGGGCGCGTCGCTATGCCGTGAATTGCACCGATGGGCCGGTGCAGTACGAACCCGCGCGGGGAATCGGCGCGACACGGCGGCGCTGGATTGGCTACCGGCTTGAATCGACGGTGAAATGCTCGCTTTGGCTCGGATTTCGTGGCCCAATGGCGCCAGCCCGAAAGTGCCGGATGCAACATCTCCCCACGCTCACTCCGTCCGCTGCCCCCGAAGGGGCGAGCCAGTTGCCTGGGGCGGCCCTTCCCGTCTGACGTGAAAGCGCTCATCGTCGACGACCATCCGCTGATCCGGGACGCGGTGGCGAACGTGCTGCGCAGTCTCGACCCCGCCGTCGACATTTCGGTTGCCGGTGATTGCGACAGCGGATTCGAGATCGCAGCGCGCGGAGCGGAGCTCGATCTGCTGCTGCTCGATTTGAATCTGCCCGGACTGTCGGGCATCCCGGCGTTGAAGCGTTGGCGATCGCAATACCCGTCGGTGCCCGTCGTGGTTTTGTCGGCCTCCGACGATCAGCCGACCGTGCTCGCCGCAATCAGCGGCGGGGCCGCCGGCTACGTTCCCAAGTCGTCTTCCAACGAGGTCATGCGCGAAGCGCTGCGTCTCGTGCTCGCCGGCGGGAAGTACCTTCCGCCGGAGTTGCTCATGCCGCCGCCAGCCGCAACGCGATCGTCGAAATCGCAACGGCAGGCGATCGAGCATGCCGGGTCGCTCGGGCTCACCGAGCGCCAGATCGCC
>DASSVX010000203.1:0-2882 GCA_035705655.1 Casimicrobiaceae bacterium | reverse complement strand
CTACTTCGACCAGGTGTGGAAGGAATTCTTCCCGTCCCCGCCGCCGCGCACGACGCTGCAGGTGAGCGGACTGCTCGTGCCCGGCTGCCGCGTCGAAGTCGACCTCGTCGGCTGCCGGCGCTGATCATCGATCCGGTTGCACTCGCCACGGCATGAGAATCGACGTCCACAGTCACGTGATTCCTGCACGGATGATCGACGCGATCGCGCGCTCCCCCGGCGAGTTCGCTGCGCGCGTCGAGGGCGACGCGCACGCGCGGCGCATCGTCCACGAGCAGGGGTACGTCTATCCGGTGTTTGCCGAGTTCCACGACACGGAAGCGAAACTCGAGTCGATGGACCGCAAGGGAATCGACATCTCGGTGATCTCGCCCGCGCCGCCGATGTTCTACTACTGGGCGGACGTGGGTCTCGCGGCAAAGGTCGCGCGCCTCGTCAACGACGGCCTTGCCGACATGGTGGGCGCGAAGCCGAGCCGACTGCGCGGCATGGCGACGATTCCCCTTCAGCACGCCGACGCGGCGATCGCCGAGATGGAGCGCGTCGTTCGCGACTACGGCTTCAAGGCGATCGAGATCGGGACGTCGGTGGAAGGCTTGCAACTGGCGGAGCCGCGATTCCGCCCCGTGCTGCGCCGCGCGCAGGAGCTCGGCGTCTTCCTGTTTGCGCACCCCTACTACGTCGGGGCGAAGAGCGGACTCGAGTGCTACTACCTGACGAACCTGATCGGCAACCCGCTCGACACGACGACCATGCTCGCCAACCTCATGTTCAGCGGGGCGCTCGACGAGCTCGACGAATTGAAGCTGTGCCTCGCGCACGGCGGCGGCTTCACGCCGTATCAGATCGGCCGTCTGGTCCACGGACATCGGGTCCGGGCGGAGGCTCGTGCGCGATCGCTGTCGCCGCCCGATGCATTGCTGCGCCGCCTGTACTTCGACAGCCTCGTGTTCGATCCCCTCGCACTGCGCTACCTGCTCGATCTCGTGGGCGCCGACCATGTTTGCATCGGCACCGACTCGCCGTTCGACATGGGCGACGAAACGCCGGTCGAAACGATCAACGCCGTGCCTCGACTCACCGCGGGCGAACGCGAGGATCTTTGCTGCCGCACCGCGTTGCACTTGCTCGGAGAGCACGTGTCAGATCCCGTGGCCGCAGGTGCACGACACGCCCCGAAAGGAGGAACCCATGACGACCGGTGAAATCGGCGCGAGCATCCGCGCACGCATTCCGTACGAGGCCATCACGCGGCGGCCCGCATTGCGCCTGCCGAATGACGCGCGCGTGGCAGTGTGGACGATCGTCAACGTGGAAAGCTGGAATCCAGGCGCACCGATGCCGCGGGCGGTTCTTCCGCCGCCCATGGGCCAGCCGCTTCTTCCGGACGTGCCGAACTGGGCGTGGCACGAATACGGCATGCGCGTCGGCTTCTGGCGCTTCCTCGAGACGCTCTCGAGCCGCGGGTTGAAGGCGACGTTTGCGGTGAATGGCAGCGCGTGCGCGGTCTATCGTGAAGCATGCGTTGCGGCATGCGACGCGGGCTGGGAATTCATGGGGCACGGCTTCGTGCAGAAGCCGATGCACAAGGTCGACGACCAGCGCGAAGCGATCGGCGCCACGATGCGCTCGATCGCCGAATTGACGGGCAAGCCGCCGCGCGGCTGGGAAAGTCCGGGATTGACCGAGACCGACGACACGATCGACCTGCTTGCGGAGGCGGGCATCGAATACGTCGCTGACTGGGTGCTCGACGAACAGCCGGTGCCGATCGGCACGCGCTCAGGCGCAATCGTCTCGATTCCCTACACGGTCGAGATCAACGACGTCGTGATGAGCGCCGTACAGCAGCAGCCGTCCGACGAGATCCTGCGTCGAGGCCGCGATCAGTTCGACCGGCTGTACCTGGACGGTGCAAAATCGGCGCGCGTCATGGCGATCTCGATCCATCCGTATCTCACCGGGGTCCCGCATCGCATCCGCTATCTCGAAGCGCTCTACGATTACATCCTCGGCCACGAGGGCGTGGTTATGTGGACGGGTGCCGAAATCCTCGATTGGTATCGGTCGCAGCGCGTGACGTAACCGCCATGGCATCAGCGCAATAGATCGCTTCGCGGCGGCACCCACGGCGGCACGTAGTCCGGGCAGCGCGCCGCATGCGCGAGGTCGATCTCCGCAAACCCGAGCGCAGGCTCCCGATCGTAGCGCAGATCGCCGATCACGCGCCGATCGCCGTTCTCGGCGTACCACGGCGCGCGTGCAAAGCGCAGCAGCGCCGCGGCTTCGCACGAGGTCCGGGCGAGATCGCGCAGCGCATCGCGCGACAGGACGATCTCCCCGTGCCAGTGGACAACGGCCGTGTCCGGCGCGGCGACGCGCCGCAGCGGCGCGCTAATCGCGCCCATCATGGTACGCATCGGGCATTGCAGCGACGCCATCCGTGACGGCGCGAGCGACACGATCGCGCGGCGCAACGCGTAATCGCGCTGGTTGCTTTCGATCAGGATAAGTTCCCAGCAGAAGGGGTTCATCGGCAGCGGCGTGAGCACGCGATCCACGATCGTCCAATCGTGCAGATGCTGCGCCGCATACGCGTCGACGCGGCGCGCCGCTTCCCGGCTCGTCACGGCGAACACCGCCGTCGTCAGAAGGCACGCGCCGACGGCGGCGCAGAGTGCGATCTTCGGCGCCGCGTAGCGTTCCAGCGCGAGCATCGCCACGACAAGCAGGCACTAGAATGCGATCGAGCCGGCCGCGACCATACCGGTGACGAAGGCAAGATAGAGTCCCGCGACCAAGGCGAGCACGACGAATGCGCGTGCCGGGTAGCTCGTGAACAGGAAGACGAGCGGTGCGGCCGCGGCCCAGTACAGCGGTTC
>DASSVX010000202.1:0-12319 GCA_035705655.1 Casimicrobiaceae bacterium | reverse complement strand
GCCTTCCAGTTCGGATCGTCCGCCTTGGCCCATTGCAGGATCCTGGCGCCCTTGGCCGCGGCGTCCGCCACCAGCGCTTCCAGCCGCGCATAATGACGATCGGAGATAACCGAGGTGTAGTCCTTGTTTGTCGGCTCGGTGCCGAACATGCGGCGCATATGCGTGCGCACCTTCTCGGCGAACGCCTGCACGGATTCTTCCGGCACATAGGCATAGTCCGGCGCGATGCAGGTCTGCCCGGCATTGAGCAGCTTGGCGTAGCCGATGCGCTCGGCGGCCTCGTTCAAGTCAGCGGAGCGGTCGACGATCGCCGGCGACTTGCCGCCGAGCTCGAGCGTCACCGGGGTGAGATTCTCCGCGGCCGCTGCGGCAACGCGGCGCCCCACGTCGGCCGAGCCGGTGAAGCACAGGTGATCGAACGGCAGCGCCGAAAACATGCTGGCCACGGAGGCATTGCCTTCGACGACGGTGAGCTCGTCTTCGCGGAAATAGGCGGCAACGAGCTCGGCGAGCAGCGCCGCTGTCGCCGGCGCGCGTTCTGACGGTTTAACCATGACGCGGTTGCCCGCCGCGAGCGCCGCAACGGCGGGCGCGAGCGCGAGTTGCACCGGCTGATTCCAGGCGCCGATCACGCCGACGACGCCGAGCGGTTGCGCCAGGATGCGCGCCGCGGCGGGCAGCAGGTGCGGCGGCATGCGCACGCGCCGCGGCTTCATCCAGCGCGCGAGATTGCGTAGCGCGTGTCGCGCCTCGCCCGCCACGACACCGATCTCGGCTAACCGCGTCTCGTGTGTTGCGCGGTGACCGAAGTCGCGATCGATTGCGCCGACCCATTCGCGCTCGTGGTGCGCCAGCATCTGGAGCAGCCGTTCAAGCCGCTCGCGGCGCGTGCCGAAATCAGGATAGCGGTCGGCGTCGAACGCCGCGCGCTGCAGTTGCAGGATGCGCGCGAGCGATTGCATGCATTCGGCGATCGCCATGTCGACCGGCGCGTTCATCGTTGTGCATTCCAGGGGGCCTTCAAAATAGGCAGCATTGCCTCGCGAAAGTGCGTGACCAAAGGGACGACGTGCGTGTCGGGGCCACGCCGACACGGTTGGGGGAACATTCAGGCTGTCGCATAATGCCGCTCGCACGATGCGCGCCCGCCATCCTCGCGACGTCATTTCCGGGAACAACAACATGATTCGATGCCTCAGCAAGCTTGCGATCGCCGTCGTGGCGGTGCTCGCGCTCGCCGTGAATGCGGCGCACGCGCAGTCGCTTTCGAAGATCGTGTTTTCGACCGACTGGCTGGCTCAGGCGGAGCACGGCGGCTTCTACCAGGCGGTCGCGGAAGGCACCTACCGCAAATACGGCCTCGACGTCGATATCCGCATGGGCGGCCCGCAGGTCAACGGCCTGCAGCTGCTCGCCGCCGGCCGGCTCGACATCGCGATGGCCGACGCGCTGCAGGTGATGTCGGCCGTCGAGCAGCGCGTTCCGATCGTGGCGATCGCCGCGACGTTCCAGAAGAATCCGACGGTAATCATCGCCCATCCCGGCGTTGCACGCCTCGAGGATCTCAAGGGCAAGCCGATCGCCATCGGCGCGGCGAGCAACACGACGTTCTGGCCATGGCTGCGTGGGAAATACGGATTCACCGACGATCAGAAACGTCCGTACGGCTTTTCGGTACAGCCGTTTCTTGCCGATCCTGCGTTGTCGCAGCAGGGCTTCGTCACCTCCGAGCCATTCACGATCGAAAAGGGCGGCGTGCGGCCGGCGGTGTTCCTGCTCGCCGACTACGGCTACCCGCCCTATTCGGAGGTGCTCGCCGTCACGCGCAAGACGCTTGCCGGGCGGCGCGACGCGCTCGAGCGATTCGTTCGCGCGTCCGCGGAAGGATGGAAGAGCTACCTCGCCAATCCCGCCCCGGGCAATGCGCTGATCAAGCGCGCGAATCCGCAGATGAGCGATGAGCTCCTCGCCTACGGTGTGCAGAAGATGCGCGAATACATGATCGTCACCGGGGGCGATGCGCGCACATCGGGACTGCTGACGATGACGGCCGCGCGCTGGGAATCGACGGCCGGCTTCCTGCGCGCGGCGGGACTGTCCAAACCGGGCGTCGATTATTCCCGCGCGTACTCGCTCGAGCTCGTCAAGGCCGTGCACGTCCTTCCTTAGGATGGCGCGGGCCGGCGCAAGCGATGATGTGACGGCGCCGGCAATCGTCGCGCTGCGCGGCGTCGCGAAGACGTACGATACCGGCACGCAGGCCCTCGACCGCGTCGATCTCGACATCCGGCGCGGCGAGTTCCTGACGCTGGTCGGCCCCTCGGGCTGCGGCAAGTCGACGCTGCTGCATCTTGTCGCCGGGCTTGCACGTCCATCGGCGGGTGGCATCACGTGGTGGGGCGGCACGTTCGACGCGACCGGCGGCGAGGGCCGGCGAATCGGGTTCGTGTTTCAGTCGCCGACGCTGATGCCGTGGGCGTCGGTCGCCGCAAACGTGCGCCTGCCGCTCGATCTCGCCGGCGCCTCGCGCGCCGGCGCGCACGCCGCGGTGACGCGCGCGCTGGCGCGCGTTGGCCTCGGAGAGGCGAGTACGCATCTTCCACGTCAGCTTTCGGGCGGCATGCAGATGCGCGCGTCGATTGCCCGGGCGCTCGTGACCGAGCCCGACCTGCTGCTGATGGACGAGCCGTTCGGCGCGCTCGACGAATTCACGCGACAGCGCCTCGACAGCGAGCTGCTCGAGCTGTGGCACGCGCAGCGCTTCACCGTCGTGTTCGTGACCCATAGCATCCAGGAAGCCGTGTTCCTGTCGACGCGCGTCGCCGTGATGGCGGCGCATCCGGGGCGCATTCTGGACACGTGCGACATCGGCGAGCCGTATCCGCGCGACGAGTCGTTTCGCCTGTCACCCGGGTTTGCCGTGATCGCGCAGCAACTGTCCGCATGCGTTGCCAGGGCGAGCGCCGGCACGCTGCCCGACAGCGCGGCGAGGCGCACGAAGGCGCGCCCGCGACTGCGATGACGCAAAGCACGCGTGACGCGCTGCTTCGTGTCGCGGCGCCGTTCGCGGTGGCCGTAATCGTGCTTGCCGCGTGGCAGGTGCTCGTCACGGTCAATCGCGTTCCGCCGTATCTCGTCCCCTCGCCGCTCGTCGTCGCCCAAACGCTTGTTGCCGATCGCGCGCTGCTCGTGCACTCGCTCGGTGTCACGCTCGGCATCGCGCTGACGGCGTTGGCGCTCGCGACGCTTCTCGGCGTGGCGACCGCGCTCTTGTTCGTGCAAAGCCGCTGGCTCGAGATGAGCCTGTTTCCATACGCGATCCTGCTGCAGGTGACGCCGATCGTGTCGATCGCCCCACTGATCATCATCTGGGTGCGCGACACGCGGGTTGCGCTCGTGCTGTGCGCGGTCGTCGTCGCGATCTTCCCGATCATCTCGAACACGACGCTCGGCTTGCGCAGCGTCGACCGTGGACTTTCCGACCTTTTCCGCCTTGCACGCGCCACGCGCTGGCAGACGCTGTGGCGACTGCGCGTGCCGAGTGCGCTGCCGTATTTTTTCGGGGGCCTGCGCATTGCGAGCGGGCTGTCGCTGATCGGCGCGGTCGTCGCCGAATTCGTTGCCGGCACCGGCGGCCAGGGCGCGGGCCTCGCCTACCAGATCCTGCTCGCGGGCATCCAGCTCAACATTCCGCGGCTGTTCGCGGCGCTGGTGCTGATCGCGCTCGCCGGCGTCGCGCTGTTCGCGGCCACCGTAGGCTTGTCGCGGCTCGCGCTGTCGCGCTGGCACGAAAGCGCGCTCGACGGGGAGTCGTAAACTGCCGGGATGAACGGCGGCCGGTGGGACATCTTCTGCCGGGTCATCGACAACTACGGCGACGCGGGCGTGTGCTGGCGGCTTGCGCGTCAACTCGCCGCCGAGCATGGCCTCGATGTCACGCTGTGGATCGATCGTGTCGCCACACTTTCGCACCTCGTCCCCGCAATCGGGGACGCCTGCGACGCGCAGACCGCGGCGGGCGTCGTCGTGCGTCGACTGGATGACGGTGCAACGGACGCTTCGCTGCCGGACATGGTCGTCGAGGGCTTCGGCTGCGGGCTGCCCGCGTGCTACGTCGATGCAATGGCAGCGGCGGCAACGCCGCCGCCATGGATCAACCTCGAATACCTGTCGGCCGAGCCCTGGGTGGATACCGCGCACGGTCTCGCATCGCCGCACCCGCGGCTCCCGCTGACGCGTCATTTCTGGTTTCCCGGCTTCACGCGCTGCACTGGCGGCCTCATTCGCGAAGCGGGCCTGCTCGCTGCCCGCGACGCGTGGCGCGCGCATCGGGCGCGTGATGCGGACGCCTTGCGCATCGTGCTCTTCTGCTATCCGAACCGCGCATTGCCGGCGCTCTTCGATGCGTGGGCCGAAGGTGACGAGCGCATCGCCTGCATCGTGCCCGAAGGTGTGGCGACCGCGGCGCTCGATGCGTGGCTGCGCGGTGACGTGCCGCATGCGGGCCAGCGCGCGCTCCGCGGCCGGCTCGCCCTCGAAGTCGTGCCGTTCATGACTCAGGATGCCTTCGACCGGCTGCTTTGGGGGGCCGGCATCAACTTCGTCCGCGGCGAGGATTCGTTCGTGCGTGCGCAATGGGCGGCGCGCGCGTTCGTGTGGCAGCCGTATCCGCAGGAGAACGACGCGCATCGATTGAAACTCGACGCCTTCGTTGCGCGCTATGCGCACCTGTTGCGCGCGCCGGCCCGGCAGGCGCTCGGCGCATTCTGGGAAGCGTTCAACGCCGAGGACGGCGGCGCGGCGGCGCGGGCGTGGCCCGCCTATCGCGCCGCAGTCGATGCCTACGAGGCGCACGGGCGCGGCTGGGCGGACACGCTCGCGTCATTCCCCGACCTCGCCAGCGGGTTGGTCGATTTCTGGCGCCGTCGATTATAATTACCGGTTTCCCCAAAATCGCTATGCGGCCGCCGCCAAAGCTCGACGGCAACCGCCTTCAGGAATCCCATGAAAATCGCCCAGGAAGTCCGCGCCGGCAACGTCATCATGATCGGCACCAATCCGATGGTCGTGCAGAAGGCCGAATTCAGCAAATCGGGCCGCAATGCGTCGGTCGTCAAGATGAAGCTTCGCAACCTGCTGTCGGGTGGCGGAACCGAAACGATCTATCGTGCCGACGAGAAGTTCGACGTGATCCAGCTCGAGCGCAAGGAGGTCACGTACTCGTACTTCGCCGACCCGATGTACGTGTTCATGGACCAGGAGTTCAACCAGTACGACGTCGAGAAGGAAAACATGGAGGAGGCGCTCCCCTATCTCGAGGACGGCCTCGCGTGCGAGCTCACGTTCTACGAGGGCAAGACGATCTCGGTCGAGCTGCCCACGTCGGTGGTACGCGAGGTCACGTATACCGAGCCGGCGGTCAAGGGCGACACGTCGGGCAAGGTCACGAAGCCCGCGAAGCTCGGCAGCGGGTTCGAGGTGCAGGTGCCGCTCTTCGTCAACACCGGCGACAGGATCGAGATCGACACGCGTACCGGCGAGTATCGACGCCGCGTCTGACGCGTTACGCCGCGCGCGGGCGCTCGAAGGTGCGGCGCGCCTTCTCGGCCGCCTGCCGGACGTCGCAGTCGTCGACATGGTCGTTGACGAGGCCCATCGCCTGCATGAACGCGTAAGCCGTCGTCGGTCCGACGAACGTGAAGCCGCGCCGCTTCAGGTCCTTCGATAACGCGATCGCCTCGTCCGGAAGCGGCAACGCGGCGAGCGTGTCGCGCGCAAGCCGCCGGGGGCGATGCAGCTTCGACGGCTCGAAGCGCCAGAAATAGGCGGCGAGCGAGCCGTGCTCGCTCGCTACGTCGCAGGCACGCAGCGCGTTGTTGCGCACCGACGTGATCTTGCCGCGATGGCGGATGATGCTTGCATCGGCGACGAGGCGCTCGATGTCGCTCGCCGTGAAGCGTGCAACGCGCTCGAAATCGAAATTCGCGAACGCCGTGCGAAATGCGTCGCGCCTGGCGAGGATCGTGCGCCAGCTCAAGCCCGACTGGAAGCCTTCGAGACACAGCTTCTCGAACAGCCGCCGATCGTCGGCGACCGGAAAGCCCCACTCCCGGTCGTGATAGTCGGCGTAGAGCGCATCACCGCTCGGCGCCCACCAGCAACGTCGCGGCGGGGTCAATGCATCGCCGACCCGGCGCGCTCGTGCTCGGCGGCCAGCGCCCTCGTGAGTCCCTCGAAGAACGCCAGCACCGGCGTGACATCGCGGCGCCGCTCGTGGCGGAAGCAATGACTGATCATCGAGCTCGCGCCGAGGGCAGCCGGCACCTCCTCGGGCGGAATTGCGGCCATCGGGCCCTGCAGCGGATAGTGGAAGCCGTTGCGCCGGTCATGTTCCCAGCGCGCGGCATGCTCGATCCACGCCTGCAGCGCGGGCATGATGCCCGGCATCTGGTCGATCGTCGCAATGATCGCCTGCAGCGATCGCATATCCATTGCCGCGAGCAATGCGACAAAGTCCACGATATCGGCCATGAAGTTGTCCCGGCACGTAAGGAAGGTCGCAGGAGTTTGCCAGATTGCGGCCGCGAGCACCCCTGTCGTTCCTCGCAGTAGCGCCCGGCTGCTTTCCGGGAATACGGCCGCGCGAGGCTCAGCGCGGAGCAGATTGCTGCGTGCGTTCGGGCGGAAGGAAGCGCCCGAGGTCGCGCTCGATCAACCGCTGCGTGGCCGCCGCGTCCTTGTCGATCGCCGGTTGCGCAGCGCTGTCGGGCGTCGACGGTGGAAGCGCGCCGCGCGGAACGTTTCGCCGGCGTGAAGTCGTCGACGCCGGCGTGCTCGTTGCTGGCGGCCGCGTGCTTGCGCTCGGCGCGCCAAGGCGGACCGATGCGGGAGCCGAAGCCGAAGGTAGCGCCGAAGTCGACGCTGCGTTGGTGGTTTCGCCGGTTGCGGAAGCGCCCGGGGTTGCAGCAGAAGTTGCCGGCGCGATAGCGCCCGGGGCCGCTGCGGCCGACCCTGGCCCGCGCTCCCCGCGCACTGTCGCCGCAGGCGCCGCGGGTACCGTATCCGGCGACGACGGCGAGTTTGCCGAGGACGACGCCGGCGCCGCATCCGACGTTGCGCCGTTGCTCAAATGAAGCGCGCGGGCAACGTCGGCAACGCGCGGCAGCATTTGCACCTGATACGCGTAATAGCCGGCGCCGACGATCGCACAAACGGCGACGGTTGCGAACGCTGCACGCGTCGCACCTCGCCGTTCCGCCATTCGGGCGGTATTGCGGGCCGTAATGCGAGCCGCGCCGATCGAGCTTCGGGGATCGATCCACGAGTCGTCGGCACCCGGCAATTCTTTCGCCGCCGCTCGCGGATGGACGCGCTCGTGCCGCGTCGCCTCGGCAGGCGGGGAGCCCGGGTCCATGCGCTGCGACAGCACGACGGGAATCCGGTCGGGCAACACATTCGCCGATGCCTGACGAGGCGACGCGGATTCAATGCCGCGTTCGACGGCGCCGGACGCCACAGCGGAAGCGTTTCCGCCGCTCGCCGCCGCCTCCGCAAATTCGAGATTTTCAGCCATTGCGAACGGCGCGCCGCATTGATAGCACCGATCGACGGCGACGTGATTCATCGCCTCGCATTTCGCACAGGGCTTGAGGTCGAGCGGCGAGCCGCATTGATTGCAGAACTTCGATCCTGCGGGATTGCGGTGGATACAGAAGTGACAGCTTGCGGATGACATGGGCACGTAGGTTGCGCGACGGCAGGGATTAGAGAGAGCGTCGGGGCCGGGGTTCCTCGAAAGGTTTTGCGCGGGCTGCTCGACATTCTCCCGCGCGCCGCTAGAGACCGAGCGCCGAGGTGACGAGTCCGCGCAGTTCGGCCCTGAGCATTTCGCGAGCGTCGGCGTACGCTGGGTGCGAGATCACGTTCGCAAGCTCATACGGATCGCGGCCGAGGTCGTACATCTCGTCGAGCTCGCCGCACACGCCGCGGTTCACCCAGTGCACGTACTTGAGCTCGTCCGTGCGCACCGCCTTGTAGGTCATGCCGACGAGCCACGGGTAAGCGTTCTCGGCCCAGTACTCGACGAGGAACGACTTGCGCCAGTTGCGTTGCCCGCCCTGCAGCAGCGGCAGCAGCGACGCGCCCTGGATCTGCGCACCCGGTCGACCACCGGCAAGCTCGATCAACGTCGGAGCGATGTCCTGGCACAGCACCAGCCGGTCGATCCTCGTGCCGGCCTCGATCGCGCGCGGGAAGCGTGCAATGAACGGACTGCGGATGCCTTCCTCGTAGGCGAAGCGGCGCTCGGGGCCGAGCCCGTGCTCGCCGAAGAAATAGCCGTTGTCGCCGAGGAACAGGATGAACGTGTCGTCGAGCTGCCCGGTCGATGCGAGCGCGTCGAACACCATGCCGACGCCCTCGTCCACCGCAGCCATCATCGCGGCACGAAGGCGGATCTCTTCCTGCTCGCCCGCATGGATCGCATCGAGCATCGTGCGTGCAGCGTCCGACTTCCTGAGTGCGAACGCTTCCGCCCAGGCCGGCTTGCTCTTCAGCACATCGGCCGGCGGAAGCATGTTCGGCTTCCGCGGAAAGACGCAACCGCGATACATATCCTTGTGCCGCTCTGCAGGGCGGTAGCCATCCATCCTGAACGTGCCGTCGGCCGCCTGCTCCGCATCGGGATGGACCGCCTTGTGGGCGAAGAACAGCGACCACGGCTTGTCATGCTTCTTCGTGACGAAGTCCACCGCCATGCGATTCATGATGTCGGTCACATAGCCGTGATGCTGCACGTAAGTGCCGTTCTCGTTGAGCTTCGGATCGTTGAGGCGGCCATGACCGTCGTAGGCGACCCAATGGTCGTAGCCGGGCCGCGGCTTGCCGTCGTTGCCCATGTGCCACTTGCCGATGTGTGCCGTCTCGTAGCCGAGCTCCTGCAGCGCGAGGTGGTAGTTGGGCAGGCGGTGGCTCGCTGCGTCGCGCGCGACGTTGTCGATGATGCCGTGCCGGCTCGCGTACTGTCCCGTGAGGATCGATGCGCGATTGGGAGAGCAGATCGGCGTCGTATGGAACGCGCGCTCGAACAGCGCGCCTTCGTTGGCGATGCGGTCGATGTGCGGCGTCTTCATGTACGGATGGCCGCCGGCCTCGAATTCGTCGAAGCGGAGGTCGTCGATCAGGATCACGAGCAGGTTTGGTTGTCTTGTCATGCGTGGCGGATAGCGAAGGGTTGCAAGGCGGATGACTACGCTGATGCGGGCTTGCGCAGCAGATCGACATTGTAGGCACCGGCGAACACCGGCACGAAGACGGATGACTCGGGTTGCCCGAGCGGCTCGGCCGGGCCGTGCAGCTGCATCATCGGGCTCGGTTGTCGGGCAGTCGCGTGCCTGCATCGCCGCCACGGGCATGAAGAAAGCGGTTCATCACGCTGATCAGGATGCCCGTCGTCCACGCGAATGTGAAGAGCCCGGACGTCGCGATCATGAACCCGAGCAGGCGCCAGTTTTCGGGCAGGTACAGGCTCCCCGAGCCATATGTGGTGTAGGCGCCCCCCGCGTAGTAGAACGCGCTTCGCATGTCCGGCAATGCCTTCACCCCGTATATCGTGGCCGCCCACATCAGGATCTCGACGTAGTGAACGGCCAGCAGGCTCAGGATGATGCCACCGATCAACACCTTGCTCAGGACGCGATGCGGGCGCAACACGAGCTGCGGAAACCACCGGTCGAACGCGTTCTGGATCGCAAACATCGCAAAGCCATGCACGATCACGACGAGCAGCACGAGCGCCGTGCCGATGCCGATTTCCCACAAGGGGTGATACGCATTCATGACTGGATTCGGAGAGTGCGCCGTGCACGGCGCCGTGCCGCCGCCCAAGCGGTCTTCCATGTCATCAGGCAGCGCTTGCGCGATCGATCATCTGCCGGACAGCCAGCAACGCGTGTATCACAACCAATGCAACCCCCGGATGTGCGTTCGCAAACACTCGAAACGCTTCATCGGCAAACGCCTGTCCAATGCGCTCGACTCCGGTGAAGTCGAGTATGACCGTCTTGAAACGATCGACGCTCGAAAGCATCCGCCTGGCTTGCGAGCGAGACACGAGCTGGTCGTCGCCGTACCGGGCAAGTCTGACAGGGACGACTGTTTTGGTGAATCCGTAATCATCGGTCTCGGGGCTCGCGTGCCTGTCGACTATTTCGCGTTACGTTCGGATAGTATTGTTCTTGATCCGCATGTTTACGGACGTTCCGGTGTGTGGAGGACCCAGGGCGTCGATCCAGTCTTCCGGCTGGCCGATCTCGTGGCTGAAATATACGGAGTCCGATACGATCCAGAATTCGTCTACAAGGAGCGGGATCGGGTAGGGGGCGGAGTTACCTCCGCCGCCCTCCCACACCACCGTACGTGCGGTTCCGCATACGGCGGTTCATAAAACGCGCTGGAAGCGCTGCACGGTATCGAGCAGCGACACCAGCCCCAGATGATCGAACCAGGACTTGGGGAAGGCCGCGTTCATGTGACTCGCACCCGCGTTCCACCATGGGCCACGCCCATTGCGAGCCGAGCGCCACGCCCGCTCTGCCGACAAGCCCCGCTGCATCAGAACGCGTGCTCGCGAGGCAGCTCGCCGCTTCCATTGCCGCCATAGCAGGCAGCGCAGTTTGCGGCGGATCCAGCCATCACACGTCTCCAACGCTTGCTTGGTGGCGGCAAGCTTGAAATACGCTGCCCACCCACGCAGGAGCGGATTGAGAAGCGTGATGGTGGTGTGCAGACTGCGACCCCGCGCGCCTCGCAAAACGGTCTTCACCTTCTCCGTCAGCTTCTGCAGGCTCGGCACAGCAATGCACAGCTTCGGCTGCGGGTGCCACGTCATGCTATAGCCCAGAAACTTCCGCTGCCATGGCCGCGCCACCGCACTCTTGCTCGCATTCACCTTGAGCTTGAGCCGCTGTTCCAGAAACTGCGTCAGACGTGTCATGAGTCGCATCCCTGCCCGCTCGCTCGCGACGTAGATGTTGCAGTCGTCGGCGTAGCGGCAGAACGCATGGCCGCGTCGTTCCAGCTCCCGGTCCAGTGCGGTCAGCAGGATGTTGGACAGCAGCGGCGATAGCGGTCCGCCTTGCGGCGTGCCCTCCGTGCGCGGCTGCATCAAACCGTCCGCCATCATGCCGGCTTCGAGATACCGCCGGATCAGTGTCAACACGCGTGCGTCGTCGATCTTCGCCGCCAGCTTGCCCATCAGCAGGTCGTGGTTGACCCGATCGAAGAACTTCTCCAGATCGAGGTCCACCACCCAGCGCTTGCCGCTCGCCACATACTGCTGCGCGCGACGCAGCGCCTGATGGGCCGTACGCCCCGGTCGAAAGCCGTAGCTTGCGTCCGAAAACGTCGGCTCGAAGATCGGTTGCAGCACCTGATGCAGCGCCTGTTGAATGAGCCGATCCACCACCGTCGGTATCCCGAGTGTGCGCACCCCGCCTTGCGACTTGGGTATGTCCACCCGGCGCACCGGCTGCGGTCGATACGTCCCGGCCAGCAGGCGGCCCTTGATCGTGGGCCAGTGTTGCTGCAGGTAGCTTTTGAACTCGGCCACGGTGAGCGCATCCACGCCCGGCGCACCCTTGTTCGCCACCACCCGTTGATACGCAAGCCACAGGTTGCCGCGATCCACTACGGCTTCCATCAGGCCCGATACAGCAGCTTCCGCTTTCGTCCGCGCGCGGGTCGTCAGTTCCGCCTCGGCGCGAGCAGCAGCCGTCCCCGGATACCGTCCGGTATCTGCTGCACTCGCCTGATCACCAGGATCAGCTTCTGCCTTCATCGACTTCCCTGAGACTTCCGCCGCCTACTCGCGGCCTTTCATGTTCGGCCCTTCGGCTCGTACGGACGCCTACTATGGCCTCGGCTGACTTCTGCACATGCATCCCCACACCTCTCGATGTCGGTAGCACAAGGCACACGTGCAGATCTCCCCGGGTATTGCGCACGCACCTTCACGCTTATGCCCGTCGGATCTACGTCGTCGCGTTCCGTGCAAGTATTGGGCTTTGACCTTTTTGGCCGCCTTACCCCGCGACACCGCCTCTATCCGCTTCCTGTTCGTCAGGCCAGCGCTTTGCCTTCGGCTTCCTTCGGATTCGCAGTCACCCGCGACACCCTTGCCGTCAACTAGCACTTCCCCTTGCCGGGTGTGCAGAGGACTTTCACCTCCAAGTACGTGCGCCCTGCCGGGCGCACCAAAAAAAGAGCGGCCGCATCGGCCGCTCTTCGCGCGCAACAGCGCTTGCGCGTCATTGCGTGCGCG